>NZ_JBQSYV010000013.1:0-122026 GCF_052379685.1 Halomonas sp. 111 | reverse complement strand
GATAACCCAGATTATGAGCCAGTAATGAGCCGATATGCGGCTCTTTCTGAAGAGTATGCGCAAGTAAGGCAGAGTCTAGAAAGTTCATCTATGAGACATCAAGAGATGCAAATGCAAATGATGGAACTGGAGAAAGAAGTTGCCCATCGCATGAAACTCATTGAACAAGAAAATGCAGCGGACTCGTAAACTAGCCGCTGATTTTGGCGTTAGGCGGTAGAAGGTAAGTTTGAGCAATGGCAAATAATTGGAATATTCCGGACTGGCTGGAAAAAGAGGTCCGAGCCCGAGATACGGAGTGCGTCTATTGCCGCAATGAATTTACCGCCTTTAAAGTCTCAAGAAAATATACGGCAAGCTGGGAGCACATCATCAACGATGGCAGCATCACTACTAAAGAAAATATTGCTCTTTGCTGTTGCGGCTGTAATGCCAGCAAAGGGCAAAAGCAGCTATCCGCATGGCTGCAAACTAAGTATTGCCGAGATCGGAGCATCACTCCTGAAACCGTAGCGCCGGTCATAAAGCAGGCTATTGAGCGTGGCTTGTAGCACAGCGCTTAACAAGTCGCTTTAGTACGCGGCCGATGGCCACCGGACGCCCTTTTCATTGCGGCTTCGCCTCCATTGCAAGGGCGCCGCTAAGCTCAGCGTTATATTCAACTATGAACAACCCCAAGAATCATCATTATATTCCCCAGTCTTATCAGCTTCTATTCTCGCTAGATAGAAAGAACCTGTTTTATCTGGATAAAAAGGACTCGAGAATTCTCGGGCCTGCTGGCCCTAGGAACTTCTGCTCTGAAAACTTTCTTTATTCTCTAACGGGAGAAGCGGCAAAGGCATCTGACTCAACTACATTGATCGAAAATCCAATGCTATCAACAATTGATGGTGCCTTCGCAACTGAAGTGGGAAAGTTGATATCAGATGATCCAGACAAAACCGATGTCAATTTATATAACCTATCAAGGTTCTTCGGATTTTTATCCGCAAGACATCCAAGTCTTATCAAGGAATTTCAGGATGGATTTGATCGGGCGCTTATCGGAGAAATTTTAAAGCATGCAAGGGGTGATAAAGCCGCCAAGGAAAAAGCGCAAGAAATGGGTTTAGACCTGAATGATGACAGCCTTTTTGAGGGTTTATCATTTTCAGAATCACGTAATATGACGCTTGTGAAGATGATGGAGAATGCAGAAGAAAACGCAGCTTGTATCCATGATTCCATGGGCTGGCTATTTCTTTATTCATTCGAAGCCGATGTCCTTCTTTGTGATCAACCATTTATTATAAAAGACGAACCAATTGTAATAGATCAATTATTCAGCGGTGGGGATGAATACTTTGTTCTCATCCCTCTGTCTCAGCAATTATGCTTGGCTCTATCGTCAGTTAAATCGGATATTAAACATACATACATTAATTCGAGTCAAGCGATGGCAATAAATAACTTAATAATAAACAATGCTGAAAGGTGGGTGATCGGACCCACTAAAGAGTCTATCCATGGCTAAAGAATATAACAAACGCAGGCACGGCGACGGTTTTTTCGTTGCGGCTTCGCCTTCACTACAAAGCCGCGCGTGCTGCGGGCGCTATAGCAAATCAAAAATGAAACTACTCATACTAACGATTACTCTATTTTTATCAGGTTGTGTTATTTATCCCATCAATAAGACGCTTCAGCCGGAGGCTGAAATTCTCGTCACCAATGTGGAAGGCAAGCCCATTCAGGATGCTTGGGTGTATTTAATATCAAGCTCCTACCCTTATGGCTTTGAACAAATGAGAAAGGGAGATAAAACCAGTGATAGAGGTGAGGCGAGCTTTCCAGAAATGAAGGAGTGGCGCACTGAATCGCTAATGATTCACGGCTCAAACGTATTTTTTTGGAATTGGTGCGTAGTAAAAGCCGATTTTGAAACACACTCGACCATGTGGAGTAGTGGTGATGGCTTTCAGCCTCAATACGACGTCACTCTTACGCCAGGGGAAAGCACGCCATGCCCAGAAGAGCCAACTAAAATTGGCCGCGGGCTATAACAAGCAAATGTTGCCGGGCTGATTTTAGTTGAGCTCCGGGCTGGCCGCCCGTGCGGGACATGAATGCACGGGCATGGTCGTTCAACGTTTAGATGATCTCCTTGGCGTCGAGTGTGAGAGCATGGCGGTTGAGACCGGTTGGCCAGCACCTTAGGTGAGTTTGGGGAAAAAATGAAAAAGTGGCTACTCATACTGCTCGCTACGCTGTCGCTGTCAGCCGTTGCTGACGACGAGGCGCTTGATTGCAACAATATAAGGAACACGCCCGATACCAATCGGTGCGCGGCTATCGAGTTAGAGGCCGCCGAGGATGTACTTACCCACTATTTGGAAACGAGCATTGAACATAACGCGTCTGACCCTGAGTTAGTCGATGCTATCAAGGTGGCTCAAAAGCAGTGGCAGGCGTATGCCGGAGCCCATTGCGGCTCTGTCTATACGCAGTGGCGCGACGGGACCATTCGCGGCGTCATGGGCATTACGTGCCGTACCCGGTTAACGAAACAGCGAACGCACGACGTCTGGCAAGACTTCCTGACCTATATGGACAGTACTCCGCCGATTTTACCGGAACCCACTACCAAGTAACGCCTTGATCTTTTACATAACGGTACTGCCGTTACGCCCTATAGGCACGTACCATGCTTTCTTCAGTTTGATCGAATGAGGGGGTTACCCAATGCAGACGTTGAGAATTGACCTGGTATCCGATGTAGCATGCCCATGGTGCGCAATCGGCTACCGGCGCCTGGAGCAAGCGCTGGAAACTCTGAAGGGCGAGATCGATATCGAGCTGCACTGGCAGCCCTTCGAGCTCAACCGCGACATGCCGCCCGAAGGCGAGCCGATCCTGGAGCACTTATGCCGTAAGTACGGCAAGGATGCGGCCAGCATGGAGCAGTCCCAGCGTGAGATCATGAAGGTCGCCGAAGAACTGGGATTGAACTTCCGTGGCGCCGTGGAGCGCCGGGCGAACAATACCTTCGCTGCCCACCGGGTGCTGGCGTGGGCCGGAACGCAGAATCTGGAGACGCCCCTGCAATTGGCACTGTTCGATGCCTACTTCGGTGAGGCTAAAAATCCTTCAGACCCAGAGGTTCTTCGCGAGAAGGCCATTGAGGTTGGGCTTGACGGTGACACTGCCGAAGCCATCGCTCGGTCTGATCAGTACGCGGACGAGGTTAGAGCGGCAGAACAGCAGTTCATGGAGGCCGGAGTGAGCGCCGTGCCGGGGTTCATCCTCGACGGCCGCTACCTGATTTCTGGCGCCCAACCCGCTGACGTGCTGGTCGATGCGCTTCGTCAGGTGGCTGAAGAAAACGCGAACGGCTAACGTCTCGCATTAGAGTGGTCACCGAGTCTACTGACTTCAATTCAACTGTGAAAAATGCCCATGACGTCATCACTTCATCGCCTTTACTCTTTTCGTCGCTGTCCCTATGCCATGCGTGCCCGGCTCGGCTTATTGTTTGCTGAGTTACCGGTGGAGCTGCGCGAAATCACATTGAAGAACAAACCGGCCCAGATGCTAGCGATTAGCCCGAAAGGCACTGTGCCTGTTTTACAGCTTTTTGATGGTACTGTGATCGAAGAGAGCCGAGAAATAATGGTGTGGGCGCTTAAGCAACAAGATCCGCAAGGGCTGTTAGATGCGAAGGTTAGGATTCAGGCCAATGCCCTGATCGAGCAAAACGATAATGAATTTAAACATTGGTTGGATCGCTATAAATACGCCGACCGACATCTCGAAATGACCCAGGCAGAGTACCGGCAACGGGGTGAAGCTTTTTTACAGGTTTTAGAGGAGAAGCTGACTCAAAAGCCTTATCTTCTGGGAGATAACGCGACCATTGCTGATATTGGTATCATGCCTTTTATCCGCCAATTCGCCCATGTGGATCGCGATGTTTTTTATAGCCTACCTTATCCGCACCTGCAGCGGTGGCTACAACACTGGTTGGAACACGCGTTTTTTCTGCAGGCCATGACCAAGTTTCATCCATGGCAGGAGGGGGATGACGTGGTGGTTTTTCCATCTTGAAAAGCACTACCTGTTAATACCTTGTCGGCTTTCTCACGAAGGCCATTGAGGTAGGGCTTTATGGCGACGCCGCTGAGGCCATCGCCCGCTCTGATCAGTACGCGCATGACGTTCGTGCGGCAGAGCAGCGCTTCATGGAAGCCGGGGTGAATGCGGTACCGGGTATCATCCTCGGCGGCCGCTACCTGATTTCCGACGCAGGGCTAGTCGATCAATATGGCGCCACACACGTGGCGCCATGTGCCTTGTGGGCTTTACTCGCTCAAACCCACTTTCTCCATAAACGCCCGCGCATGCACATCCACCGCTTTAATAGCGTGAACAATCTGCTTGGGCGTTAGCTCATACGCCAGGTTATGGCTTGATTCACCCTCTTTAAGCGCCGCTTCGGCTACACGATAAAGGTCGTCGTCGCTTGCCTGGTCAAGCTTCAGCGCTTTCAGCGTCACCGGTAGGCCCAGTGCTAGGTAGAGGTCTAAATACTCTTCAAGCTCCGCTTGCGGCGCTTGGTCGAGAATCAGCTGCGCGACCGTGCCGTAGGCTACTTTTTCGCCGTGAGTCAGGTTGTGAATCTCGCCGTGCAGGGCGGTAAAGCCGTTATGAATGGCGTGCGCTGCCGCCAGGCCGCCGCTTTCAAAGCCCAAGCCGCTGAGCAGCGTATTGGCCTCAACCACGGCTTCAAATGAGGGCGTGACGATCTGCGCCTCGTTGGCTTGGTAGGCCAGCATGGCGTGTTCGAAAAGGATGTCTTCGCACTTCTCGCCAATGGTCGCGCCTAGCAACGTGGCTTTACCGCCTGCCATGTTGTTGGCGTTAGCGCGAATGGCGGCGCGTGCTTCAACCCAGGTGGCCAGTGCATCGGCAATGCCCGAGGCCAGAAAACGCGGCGGCGCTTTGCAGATGATGCCGGTATCGACCAGCACCAGGTCGGGGTTCTTGCTGTAGAAGCGGTAGGACTCAAACTCGCCATCGTCACTGTAGATGACTGACAAGGCGCTGGTAGGCGCATCGGTAGAAGCAGTGGTTGGCAGTATGGCACAGGCCGCTTCGAGCTTTTCAGCCACACCTTTGGCAGTGTCGATGGCTTTACCGCCACCAAAGCCGATAACGACATCTGCCTGCTGCTTGCGGCCGAGCTCAACGAGGCGGTCGATTTCGCGGGTAGAAGCCTCACCCTCGAACACTGCGCGCTCGAAACTGACGCCTTCGCCTTCCAGGCTCGCGCTTAGCTCCTTACCCGCGATGTCCCAAACCACATCGTCGGCAATCAGCAGCGCCGTTTTCCCGAGCGCTGACACATAGTGTCCGGCGCGGGCGGTAACACCTTCCCCCTGCACGTAGCGGCCGGGGCTGATAAAGACTTTCTCGTTGATGGCTGTCATGGCAAATCGTCCCTAAAAGAGAGTGGGTTGCCTGACCATTGGTAACACATGAAAGGTGCATGTGTATTGCGTTCGTGTGACTTATTAGCGCTTATGTTGACCGCTGTCAGCCTGGTAGCGGCGCAGAGAGAATCCACATACGTTTTTTCGCGTCAGTGCTGTGGTGACTTCAACCTCGCTAACCTTCTTGCTTTAAAAAAGCCCTTAGCGTATCGCTGGCTTGCTCAATGGATGTCACGCCGTCCAAATGCCCACGGTTGCCTTCCAGAGTTTTCAGCGTGACGTCGTTGCCATCCGCTTCAATCAGCTCGGCGGTTCGGCGCACGCCTTGGGGGGCGAATACCAAATCGTTTTCGCTATACAGCATCAGTGTGGGGGCTTCGATAGCGGCTAGCCCTTCTTCTAACGAGTCGCCGTGGCCCGCCATAAAGGTTTGGTTGGCGCGTACTAAGTAGAGCAGGTGGTTAGCATCGGAAAGCTCCGCACGGGCGGCGGCAATGTCATCCAGCGTTTGCTCGATGGCGTAGCGGGCGCTGATATCCTGGGCGGGGTCGCGCTCCTCATCGGCCCAATCGCGGTTAAAGGTTTCGTTGGCCCACAGCCAATGGTTGGCATTGAGCGTGACAAGTTTGAGTGCTTCTTTTAATCCATCAGTAGGCGGTTCGCCGTCGTAGTAGTTACCCTCGTTCCAATTGGCGTCCACGCGAATTGGCGCGGCCCAGGAACTTAGCGTGGCCAGTAGCCACGGGTCGGCAACGCCGCCGCCGATAACGGGAATCAAACGCTCAACCCGGTCAGGATAGGCGCTGGCCCATTCAATCGCTTGTAGGGCACCCATGGAAGCACCCATCACCGCATGCAGCGATTCAATCCCCTGGCTCTCTAACAGCGCGCGTTGTACTTCGACAAAGTCCCGAATGGTGACCACCGGGAAATCCATGCCCCATGGCTCGCCGGTATCAGGGTTGATAGAGGCAGGCCCGGTGGTCGTGACATTAGGATCATTGGCATTCAGGTTCACCAGCGTATCTGAGGAAATAATGTAGTACTTATCGGTATCTAATGCTTTGCCGGGGCCGATAATCGCGTCCCAATAGCCAGTGGGTTCACCGTCAGCATCATAACGGCCCGCGGCGTGGCTGGTGCCGGAGAAGAAGTGGGTGATCAGAATGGCGTTATCGCGGGCTTCGTTGAGTTCGCCGTAGGCTTCCCAGCCTACTGTCACGTTGGGAATCGTCTCGCCGTTTTGAGCCGTGAAGCTGTCGATCTCAAAGGTTTGTTTCTCGACGACGCCGTCCCATGCCCATAGGGGGGGAAGATATAAGCAGGCCAAGGCCCGCTATCATGAAAGAGGATAGTTGTGTGCGGCGCATGGGGCTTCCTTTGCTGAGAGGTTGTGATTGTTATTGGCTGCTGGTGGCGACCCTACTCAGCATAGTCAGCGCTCGCGTATTTTGAACACATTTCATTTGCTAGCCTGCTGCTGCATCATGCGCTTGGTGACAGACAGGCGTTCGATCAGTTTTTGCTTAAAGCCTCAGGTACTGAAATGCCCATTTATTCAATGAATCCTTAGCCTTGGTTTCAAAGCTGGCGCACAAAAGAGAACTAACAAGATATGAAGTTACTATTCCTTGGCACCTCCGCCGGTGTGCCCACCAAAAGCCGAAATGTGACTGGCATTGCTTTGCGCGAGAGCAAGGGCAAAGGCTGGTACCTGATTGATTGTGGAGAGGGCACCCAGCATCAGGTTTTGCGTACGAAGCTGTCGTTTCATTCATTAAACGCCATTTTGATTACCCATGTGCACGGCGACCACTGCTACGGGCTGCCGGGCATACTGGCGAGCGCGGGAATGAACGGCCGAAAAGCGCCACTTACCATTGTCGCACCCGCAGGCATCAAAGCGTGGTGGGAGGCTACTTGCGAGGCGACGCAGCTAAGCTTGCCTTTCGCGCTGGAATTTATCTGCTCAGATGACCTGCCGAGCATTGAGTTTGAAAACATGGCGGTTGCCACGTTCAAACTCTCCCATGGGGTGGCGTCCTATGCCTATGCGTTGACAGAGAAAAACGTCGACGCTGCCTTGGATATCGAAAAGCTCATCCAGAAGGGGATTCCCAGAGGGCCGTTGTGGGGGCTGTTGAAAAAAGGGGTCGATATTGAGTTCGCGGGTGAGACATTAACAAGCCATGAATTCTTACTCCTCAAACACAGACCCAGAAAAGTGGTCATCGCGGGGGACAATGCCCAGCCTGAGCTGTTGTGGGAAGCGTGCGCAGGGGCGCAAGTGCTGGTGCATGAAGCCACGTATACTCAGGAAATGGCCCAGAAGGCGCTTGAAGTAGGGCATAGCTACGCCAGGCTTGTGGCTGATTTTGCCGAATCGGTAGCGCTGCCCAACCTGGTGCTGACGCACTTTAGCCCGCGTTATCAGCTCAACCCCCTAGCATCGCCCTCTATCGAGGATATCCGCAAAGAGGCCCAAAGCGCCTATTCGGGCGCGCTTTACCTTGCGCGGGATTTTCTCGAATTTAGCCTAGATAAAGCGGGCCACTTTGCTGAAGTGGCGAGCGAATTAAAAGCGCAGCAATAGCTCACAGGTAACGCAGATAGCGTTACGCCTAGGGGCAAGCGCTCCTTGATGTTGTTCGCCGCCGATACCGACAGAGACTGCTTGAAGTGAGGGTTGCCCATCTTTCAATGTTCCATCGAGTATCAGTATTTCATTCGCGTGGCTTTTAAGCTGGTGGCCGTCTGTAAAACAGGTTTGCACCAGGCTTCCAAGGCCCATGATCTGTGCCGTATCAATCCCGTAGCGTTTAGCGGTTGCTGCGATGGCGGCATTGAGGTCTTGATTGGGGCGTAACGTCAGTAAGAGGGCGTTGGGCTTAGCGGCACTGCTGGCGCTCTGGTAAGGCGCAAAAAGAGGAAATCGGGTTTCTTCATCAGCCGTGACGGCCAAATAGGCGCCTTCTATCGCGATACACGACACCTCAATGTCATTGGCTAATATCGACGCGGGCGCTAGCAGATGGCCAACCGCGGTATGCCCATCGCCTCGCTGCCATATCCCGTGGCAATGCAGAAAAGGTTCACCATCACGCAGGCCTACATGAATGCCTGCGGTGTGTATGTTTGCCGGTGGTGATAAACGGTGCGTTTCACTGTACCAGGCGGCATGTTGCCCACTTGGGTCATCGCCCGGGATGACATAGTGAAGCGTTTGCATCGCTGCATTATTGATCGTTAAGTACGCTGACGAGATGGCCTGCTTTTGAAGCGCTTGGACGATGGCGTCATGTAGCGTTTGGCCGCCTTCAAGCGTGAGTGATCGCTCTTGGGTATGGCAGAGCTGCGCCTGGTAGCGCGTTTGTGCAGGCGTGCCAGGGTGCTCGATATAGCCAAGCGTTGACGCATTGCTGGGTGGTGAACTCATGTTGCCTCCTGTAATTCACCACGCTCCGTTAATGTTTCACGAATGAGCTTTTTAGTGATTTTTCCGTAAGCCGTTTTGGGCATTTCTTCCCAGAATACGTAGCTTTTAGGCATCTTGTAGCGAGCAATGCGCTCACCCAGCCATGCATTCAAGGAGGCAGCATCCAGTGGCTGGCCGGGGTAAAGCACACACACGGCCATGCCGACTTCACCCCAAACAGGATCAGGTACGCCCAATACGGCTGTTTCAGAAATGGCAGGATGGCTAAGCAGCTTCTCTTCAATTTCGCGAGGATAAATGTTGGAGCCGCCCGATATATACATATCCGAAACGCGGCCGGTCAGGTAAATGAACCCTTCTTCATCCCGATGGCCCAGGTCGCCCGTTAAAAACCAGCCATCTCGAAAGCTCTTTTGATTGGCTTCGGCGTTATTGTAGTAGCCCGCAAAAACAGCTGGCCCGATGACGGCAATTTCTCCCGTCTCACCGGCGGCTACTTCAGCACCATTGCTATCCTGAATTTGCACCTGCATGCCGGTACGCGAAAAGCCACAGCTCCCTATTTTCATGTGGTTATCGTCAACGTGGTGAAACGCGGGGGGCAGCACCGTTATATTGCCGGTCACTTCTCCAAGCCCGAAATACTGAACCAGTACGGACCCTAATGTTTCCAGTGCTTTCACCTGGTCGGACCGGTACATGGGCGCGCCAGCGTAGACAACGTAGCGTAAGGAGGAGTGGTCATGCCGCTTTACACTGGAGTGCTCAATGAGCATTTTGACAATAGTGGGTACGGTGAATAGGTTGGTCACGTTCCACTTTTCAACAAGCTGCCAAATCGCCTCGGGGTCAAATTTCTCGTCTGCCGGGAGTATGGTTTTAACGCCGTGAGCGACTTGGGCAAGTTGATGAACGCCCGCGCCGTGCGACAGTGGCGCTACGACGATAGACGCGTCAGAGGCGCTGGTTCCTGGCATCAAGTCACATAAATGATTCGTGACAACGAAGGCCATTTGGCCATGGGTCAGTACGGCTGCCTTGGGGCGCCCGGTGGTGCCAGAGGTAAAGAAAAACCACGCAGGGTCATCGCGACTAACCGCGGCGGTTGGTAAGTGCTGGCCTGAAAAGCGTTCAACCAGCGCTTCGTAATCGACGGCGAAATCACTCTCTCCAATCGAGATCGTCACATCAACAAGAGGGGCGCAAGCGGCGGCGTGACGGGGAAAGCTGGCGCCACAAAGCAGGCCTTTTGCCCCAGAGGATTCGGCCAGGTAAGCCACCTCGTCGGGCGACTGACGATAGTTGGTCGGCACCCATACGGCGCCTATTCTCCAACAGGCAAACATCGCTTCAAACATTTGGTGGCAGTTGGAGGACTGAACCAGTAAACGGTCACCCTTTTGCAGGCCCATTTCATGACTGAGCGCGTACGCAAACGCTTGTGAGCGCTCTTCCATCTGTTTCCATGTCCAAGTCTTTTCGCCCCACACAAAGCCAATCTCGTTCGAGAAACGGCGCGAGCTTTCGGTGAGAAGGTGAGACAGGTTCATCACTCGGGTAGAAACAGGCATGACGCTGTTGTGTTCATTCAGGCTCATTTCACACGCTCCAGAATAGACACGTAATTAGTGACCGCCGCGCCGCCCATATTGAAAACACCTGCCAGGTGCGCATTGGGTATTTGCATCTGCTCCGCCTCACCCATTAGCTGCATGGCGGCCATTACATGCATGGAAACACCGGTAGCGCCGATAGGATGACCTTTGGCTTTTAGCCCGCCTGATGGATTGACGGGCAAGGCGCCATCTTTTTGCGTGATACCTTCCTGAATAACACGATAGCCTTCGCCCTTTTTGGCGAGCCCCATGGCTTCGTACTCAAGCAGCTCGGCAATAGTGAAACAGTCGTGTGTTTCGACGAGGGATAAATCCATAATATTGACGTCAGCGCTTGCGAGCGCTTTCTGCCAGGCCATTGACGCCCCACGAAACTCCAATACGTCTCGTCTTGAAAGCGCCATTAAGTCATTGGCTTGCGTTCGCGCTCGAAAGGCAATCGCACGCTTTAATTGAGCGGCCGTTTCGGCATCGGCAATAATCATGGCCGCTGCGCCATCCGAAATGAGCGAGCAGTCTGTGCGACGCAAAGGACCTGCGACCGTCGGGTTGCGCTCAGAAACGGTGGCGCAGAAATCGACGCCGATATCTTTGCGCATTTGGGCATAGGGGTTAAACACACCGTTCGCGTGGTTTTTGGCTGCGATCATGGCGAGTTCGTAGGAGCGGTCCCCATAGGTTTGGAAGTAACGGTCAGCAATTTCGCCGAACACCCCCGCAAACCCCCCCGCAATATGGGCTTCTTCACGGTGATAGCTGGCGCTTAGCAGAATGTTGCCCACTTCAGCAGTGGGCGTTGCCGTCATTTTTTCAGCGCCGATGACCAGGGCGATGCGCCCACGCCCAGACTCTATAAAGTCGAGCGCGCCATGCAGCGCTGCGCTGCCTGTTGCGCAGGCATTTTCGTAACGCGTGGCGGGCGTGTGCGCAAAGCGCTCGTCGCCCATCGCCACCAGGGCTGCTTGGAAGTCCTGAGCCGAGAAACCGTTGTTATAGACACCGACAAAAATGCCGTCGATAGCCTCATGATCGACGCCTGCATGAACGAGCGCATCCTGAACCACGCTTTGCATCAGCGCTTGGGTGTCGGGTTCGGGCAATTTTCCAAAAGGGGAGTGGGCCCAACCGACGATCTGTGCTTTTGTCATTATTTGCTCCTGGCGAGGGGAGTGGGAGATGTTTGATGTCTTGTAAATTCAGCGGCTAACAGATGCTCAATCGCTAACGCCTCTTCTTTTAATCTCGGCACAAGCGTTTGGGAACGACGTGGTTCCTGCATACGGCTCTCTATCGCTGCTAGCGAAAGTGAGCCGGCCAGTACGCCATCAGGCCAACGTAGGGCAATGCCGATTCCCCATGAATCCGCAAACACCAGCCCAGGGTTAACGGCATAGCCCTGCAACCGCGTTTCGTTCACCAGGTTTACCATATGCTCTGGAGCCAGTTGGGGGTACTGCTGTTCAAGGAGCGGGCGTTGTGCATCTAATACGTGGGTAATTTCAGCGTCAGGCAGCGCTGCCAACATGGCGAGTGAGCCTGCGCCTACTCCCAGAGGATGATAGGCGCCTTGCACAAGGGCATGGGTCCGAATGGGATAAACGCCGTCTTCACGATACAGACACAGCGAGAAGTGGCCTCGGCGGATAGAAAGACAGGCGGCATCTTCCGTTCGCTGCGCTAAACGAGCGACATTGCACGTAGCCAGTCGCGTCAGGTTATGTTGCTCGGAAGCTCTGTGGCCCAGCAAATAGGCTTCTGGGCCTAATTGATAATGATGATTAGCGGGCGATTGCTCTACCATTCCTGCATTAATAAGTGCCAGCAGCAATCGTCTTACCGTGGGCTTGTTTAAACCACTGTGCCTGGTTAAATCGGCCAGTGAGCTGCCTTCGGCTTGTCGAGCAATCAGGCTTAATAACCCCAGTGCACGGTCGACGCTTTGTGCACCAGCGGTTGTGCTCTCCGTTATTAAGGCTTTGTGTTCCATATTATGGACCGATTGTTGTTTTAATGGCGCGTGTATTGAGCTTATTTTGCTGATACTTTGACTTTCTGGAGTGCTTTTGGCAAATTTTTATTGTCGTATATATAACGAATGGTCCATATTGTGGATTATAACAATCAAGTGCGTTAGCACGGATACGCCACGAGGAATAGAACATAATGAAACGCCATGCTTTTTTAAAAACTGTCTGGGCCACCTCTGCTGCAAGCTTGCTTTTTGCCAGTGCGGCATCCGCTGAAACATTAAGGCTTTCTCATAACACCGGTGACACCACCACGTGGCATGAAGCCGCTGAACTCTTTAACGACTTGTTAAATGAAGCCTCAGAAGGCGAACTGTCGGTTCGTACGTTTCCTAACTCGCAGTTAGCGGGTGGCGACCAGATGCGCCAGTTTGAAATGGTGGGTAGGGGCGCTATTGATTTAGTGATGACCTCCGCCATTAATGTCACGCCGTTAATACCTGAAATGGCTGTTTTTTCACTGCCTTATCTCTACGACGGTTATGATCAGGTAGACGCCACCATGAACGGCGAGCCGGTTAAGTTGCTTGAAGAGATCATGGATGAAAAGGGCGTTAAGGTGCTGGCCTGGGGTGAAAGCGGTTTTCGTGAACTGACCAATAGTAAACGGCCGATTCGTAGCCCTGACGATATGCGCGGGTTAAATATGCGCGTGGCAGGTCCTATGTATGTTGATGTTATGGATGCATTGGGCGCCAACCCGCAGCAAATGCAGTGGGTCGAGACGATCTCGGCATTGCAGCAAGGCGTTGTTGACGGTCAGGAAAATGGAATTGGTGCCGTTATCATTCCCCAGCGTATTTATGAAGTGCAAGACTATATAACGCTCTGGCACTACTCGTATGACCCTATCTTTTTAGGCATTTCCAAGCAGCGTTGGGAAAGCTTCGATGCTGAAACGCAGGAGATGGTTCAGCAAGCGGCTGACCAGGCCATGGCGCATCAGCTCGCCATTACACGCGAAAATACGGCTGAGGGCGTCGACTTCCTTCGTGAACAAGGCATGGATATTACCGAATTGACCCCGGAAGAGATCGAGGTATTTAGGCAAGCAACGGCACCTGCCTTTGATATCTGGGCTGAAAGAGTCGGTCCTGACATCGTTTCCAGCTTTGTCGAAACGATAGAAAGTTCCAAGCAGCAATAACGAATAGCATTTACTGACAATAACTCTGACTAACCTTAGTCAGAGTTATTGGTGTCAGTATAGGGTCAATGCCTTATGAAATTTATAATTAACGAATTTGAAAAAATAGTATGCACTGGCCTCTTCTTGAGTATGGCGCTACTTGGCTTCGCTAATGTCGTTGTTCGATACGGTACTAACTACTCGCTTGCCGCGACAGAAGAACTTCTTACCAATGGGTTTTTGATATTAACTATTTTTGGCGCGGCGATTGCGGCAAGGCGGGGTGAACACTTGGCGGTAACTGTTCTCTATAACGTATTGCCAAGGCACGCTAAAACAGTCGTCTTTATGTTGTCTGTGCTGCTGTCTGTAACGTTACTATGCATGTCAGCCTATTTCTCCTGGGAAGTGTTAAGCAATCAGTTTAATAGTGGAACCCGCTCTTACGGCCTAGGGTTACCCGCCTGGTACTACCACGTTGCGATACCTTTTGGCTTTATTCTCATTGCTATTCGATTTTTGCAGCGTGCATGGCAAGAAATGAACGGCAACGTGGAACCCACGATCGGAGGCGCAGATGTTTGATATCTTCGGCACGCTTTCGACAGGTTCACAGATGATTAGCGTCTTTTTCCTGCTGCTTTTGTTGAGGGTGCCCGTCGCATTCTCACTCGGTCTGTCCGCTATTTATGCCATGTGGCACATGGGGTTTGGATTAGATCTCGCCGGTGATTTGATTGCGACAGGTATTACCAAATTTTCATTATTAGCGATTCCCTTCTTTATTCTTGCTGGAACGTTGATGGGAAGGCTTGGAATCGCTGACCGGATGATCCGATTTTTCAGAGTACTGGTGGGTGGTCTTCCCGGTGGAATGGGCATCGTCGGTACGGTCGTTTGTTTGTTTTGGGGTGCTGTTAGCGGTTCTGGCCCGGCATCGGTTGCCGCCATTGGGCCCATGATCATAAAAGGCATGGAAGAAGACGGCTACCGCAAGGCCTATGCTGCAGGTTTGGTGTGTACGGGCGCGGCCTTGTCGATCGTTATCCCGCCTTCTATCGGGTTGGTGATTTACGGCGTTATTGCTGAAACCTCAATATCGAAGCTGTTTATGGCTGCCATTTTACCTGGCCTGATGATGGGCGGTTTAATGATAGTGACCCTGCCGTGGGGGCGCGTGAAAAACGCGGGAGCTGCGGGATCATCGGGCCTGTCATCTGAACCTTCCGTTATGTCGATGGGCGATAACCCTTACCCGCAACTGGGCTATGCAGGTCGATTATGGGCTTCCTTTAAAGACTCTTTTTGGGGCTTGCTCACGCCGGTCGTTATTTTGGGAGGGATATACGCCGGTGTGTTTACCCCTACGGAAGCCGCATTAGTGGCCACTATCTATGCGTTGCTGGTGGGTGCGGTCATCTATAAAACATTAAGCATCAAAAAATTGTATGAATCCGTTAGTGATGCGGCGGCATCGTCTGCCGTCGTTATGCTGGTGGTTGCTTACGCAAGCCTGTTTGGTTGGGTGGTGACGGTTGATGACCTGGTAGGCACTTACTCTTCCATGTTGTTAGGCATGAGCAACAATGAGTGGGTTGTTTTATTGGTTATCATGCTGATCCTGCTGATTATTGGCATGTTTATGGATGCGGTAACGGTGATGTTTATTTCGTTACCGGTGTTTCTTCCTATTGTGCACCAGCTTGGCTGGGACCCTGTCTGGTTTGGTGTTTTGGTGATGATTAACCTCTCCATTGGCCTGATAACACCACCTGTGGGTATTAATCTTTATGTCGCTGCGAATGTGACAGGTCTTTCCATTGAAAAAATAGCGCGAGGCACCTTTATTTGTGTTGGCGCGTGTTTGGTAGGGCTCGCATTAGTGGCTTTTTTCCCGCAGATATCCATGCTTTTGGTCAGTCAATAATAACGAGAGAAGAGGTGCTTGATGGTCACTAAAAAAGTTGCCGTTGTAACCGGTGGTGCGCGGGGAATCGGGCTTGCTGCCGTAGAGATTTTTCTTGCAAAGGGTTATGACGTAGCCGTGGTGGACATGAGCTACACGGTTGCCAGCGAATTGGCCGAGACGTACAGCGGCGTATTGCCAGTCGAATGTGATGTTTCTAACCCTGATGATGTTAGCGCCATGGCTGCGGTCATCGAGCGCCAATATGGGCGTGTCGACGCGCTAGTCAATAACGCAGGAATAGCCGCTCTTCATCCGATAGAGGAGACTGGCTTTGATAGTTGGAAAAAAATCATGTCGGTGAACCTGGACGGCACCTTTCTTGTCACGCAGGCCCTGACGCCGCTGATGAAAAAGGTATCCGGAGCGATTGTTAACGTAGCTTCTATCGCGGGTTTGCGCGCCAGTACGTTAAGAACGGCTTATGGTACGTCCAAGGCGGCGGTTATTCATTTAACCAAGCAGCAGGCAATGGAGTTGGGCGAGCACGGTATAAGAGCCAACTGTGTGGCGCCTGGGCCCGTAGAGACGGAGCTATTGGCAAAACTGGTGGAAGCCGCGCCGGAAATGAAAGCAAGCTACCTTGAGACCATACCTCTTAACCGGTTTGGCCAAGAGAAAGAAATAGCCGAGGTGATTGCCTTTTTATGCTCCCCGGAGGGCGGGTATGTCACGGGGCAGACAATTGCGGTTGACGGTGGTTTTCAGTCAGCGGGAGTGGGGCTCACCGCCTTACGAAGTGCTAATAACCCGTAAGTAGCTGGCGCAAGCTCCACTCTTGGCAGCATGCGCCACTGCGTTTACCGACCGGTTATGAAATAAATCTATCCCTTCTTAAACGGATTCAACCCATTGGCCTGTTGCATCATCATGCGCTTGGCGAGTGGGAAGCGTTCGGCCAAATGCAGGCTTAGATCACCCAACTGGCGCAGCGGTTTGGCACCGGTGAACAGGTGGTGGAAGCTGTCGGTCGCGGCGATCATGGCCTGGTTTGCCACGCGGCGCTGGCACTCGAAACGGTGCAGGTTAATGTGGTCGCCCGGGTCGCGGCCTTTAATAACCATCTCGGCCAATGTATCGGCATCGTGCAGGCCAATATTTAACCCTTGGCCTGCCAGCGGATGAACCACATGGGCAGCATCGCCAATTAACGCCAAGCGCTTGCCGATATAGCGGCGGGCGTGCTGGCGTTTAATCGGGAAGCTGGCGCGAGCGACAATGCGGGTCAGTTTGCCCAGCCGCTTGGGGTACGCGTTTTCAATCGCCGCTTTAAGCGCGTCGTCATCCAGCGCTTCGCGGGCTTTGGTCGTCTCATCATGGTCGTACCATACTAACGATGCCCGATGGCCGGGTAGCGGCAGCATGGCGATGGGCCCGGTCGGCGTAAAGTATTGCCAACTCACATCCTGCTGAGGAAGCGCTGTTTCCACGTTCACAATCAGCGCCCGCTGATGGTAGTTATGGCTAGTAACCTCGATGCCCGCTAGCTGGCGTAGCGTTGAACGCGCGCCGTCGGCACCGACCACCAGGCGCGCGCTCAGCATCTTGCCGTTATCCAGTTCGACCACCCGCTTGTCGCCAGCAATCAGCGTATTGATAGGTGCGCAGTGGGTATAACAGGTAACGCTGGGCAGCTCTTGAAGGCGCTGCCAAAGGGTGTACTGAAGCGTTCGGTTTTCAATAAACAGGCCAAAATCGTCCATGCCGCTATCATTGGCAGAGAACACGCTATGCCCAGTGCCGTCCAGGTTGGAGACATCGATATGGCGGAAGGGGCAGCAGCGTTCCTGGGGCAGTTCTGTACCGCTAAGCTTAACAAACGCCAGCGAGCGGGCGTTTAACGATGAAATACGCAGGTCATAATCGCCGCTCATGGGGGTAGGCTCGGCACCTCGCTCGATCAGTCCGATAGCGTAGCCCGCGTTACCCAACCGGGCCGCCAGCGCGGCTCCCACCATACCGCCGCCAACAATAATAATATCGTGATCGCTCTGCATGAGGCGCTCCTTCAATGCGTAGTCAGGCATCGCTGCTAAGTACGCTGAGACCAGGTACGTTAAGACCAAGTACGTTGCATGTGCCCATAATGTCCTACAGTATCGTCGAGATAGGGGAAACTTGCCTAGGGCATCAATTGACGCAGGCCGTGGAAATGGAAAAAAGTGTGGCCCAAGCGGGGTTTGAACTTGCTCGCTTTATCGAGCAGCACCCCAGGTTGTGGGTAATTACCGGCGCGGGTGTGAGTACCGATAGCGGTATTCCCGACTACCGCGACGCTAACGGGCAGTGGAAACGGCCACCTCCTGTTCAGCACGGCGACTTTATGGCATCGCTCAGCGTGCGTCAGCGCTATTGGGCGCGTGCGCTGGTCGGATTTAAAGCGCTCCGCGAAGCCCAAATAAGTGGCGCTCACCAGGCGTTGGCAGCGCTGGAGGCGATGGGGTTTGTAGAGCTTTTGGTAACGCAGAACGTTGACCGCCTTCATCAGCGGGCAGGTTCAAAGCGTGTCATCGACCTGCACGGCCGGGCGGATCTGGTGACGTGCATGACCTGCCATTACCAGATGATGCGCCACGCCATGCATAGCGAAATGGCGCGCATGAACCCTGCCTTTGCGGTACTTAATGCCACGCACGCGCCGGATGGCGACGCTGACCTGGAAACCGATTTCAGTACGTTTCGCGTGCTTGATTGCCCGCGTTGCGGCGGTATTTTAAAGCCGGACGTGGTTTATTATGGCGACGTGGTGCCTGCAGAGCGTCGCCAAGCGGCGCAGGCTGGCTTGAACAAGGCGGATGCGGTGCTGGCCGTAGGCACGTCGTTAATGGTGTTTTCGGGCTACCGCTTCTGTCGTGATGCTCATTCCATGGGCTTGCCCATTGCCTCGCTGTCGCTGGGTGTTACCCGGGCAGATACGCTACTCAGCCATCAATGGCGCGCCCCATTAACGCCGGTATTAACCCATGCTGTTAAGCGGTTGACGCTGGGTCAGCGCGCTTTGGATACCCACGGGTTGCCTTCCAGCCAAAACCGCCAGGGCGCATCACGATCATGAGGCTCGGCGTAGTCGATGCCGACACGCGGACCGCTGGCAATGGGCGTCGAGTGGCTGCCTGCACATACCCACAACTGCTCGGCGCGCGTCATATCGTGGCCGTAAAGTGCTTTATCCACGCCAAGTGCCCGGGTGAGTTTGCCGGGCCCGTTACATAATTGCCTGCCCGGTATACTGCGCCGCTCGCGCATGGCGTGTTCGTTAAGTACGGGTTCAACAGCGCGGATCAGCACCGCACAAGGCGAGCCTTCAGGCTCGGTAACGATATTAAGCAGCCAGTGCATGCCATACACCAGGTACACGTAGGCGTGACCGGGCTGGCCGAACATCGCCGCCGTGCGAGGCGTTAATCCACGGTGGGCATGGCAGGCTGAGTCGTGGGCGCCGCAATAAGCTTCGGTTTCAACAATACGCACCGCCATTTGAACGCCGTCTATGACACGCACTAACCAGCAACCTAACAGGTCGTTGGCGACGGCGACGGTATCGCGTTGATAGAAGTCGCGTGCCACTGGAGGCAAAGGTAACCCGTGAAGAGAGGACATTATCTCACCGCCTGCTTGAGTGAACTGCTAGGGTATTAGGAGATAACGCCCAATGATAGAGGAGGTGACTGTGCTGACGTTTGAGCATTTTTACAAAACACTACCTGAGCCGCTGTGGATGGCGTGCCAGCCCACGCCGGTAAAAGCGCCCAGCTTAATTGCCTTTAATCACTCCCTTGCTCAAACCCTGGGGGCGAGTGAGGTGCCTGATAACGCCACGCTGGCGCAGTGGTTTAGCGGCAATACGCTGCCCCCAGGCGCGGACCCTATTGCGCTTGGCTATGCGGGCCACCAGTTTGGTAATTTTGTCTCTCAGTTGGGGGATGGCCGGGCACTTTTGCTGGGCGAAGTGGTAGACGAGCAGGGCCAGCGGCGGGATATACAGCTGAAGGGCAGCGGGCGAACTCCTTTTTCACGCGGCGGTGATGGCCGCTCGCCCTTGGGGCCTGTGCTGCGTGAGTACCTGGTCAGTGAATTTATGGCGGCGATTGGCGTACCCACTACGCGGGCGCTGGCCGCGGTAGCCAGCGGAGAGGTGGTTAGACGCCAACTACCTGAGCCAGGGGCTGTTTTTACCCGGGTGGCTCGCAGCCACGTGCGCGTTGGCACCTTTCAGTTTGCTGCGGTGCTGCGTAATGAACAGACCCTAAAAGCCCTGGCGGATTACGCGATTGAGCGCCACTACCCAGACGCGGCCCAAGCCGATGATCCTTACCTGGCACTGCTGGAGGCGGTTGTTGCCCGCCAAGCCGCGCTGGTGGCGCACTGGATGAGCGTAGGCTTTATCCACGGTGTGATGAATACTGATAACACCAGCATCACCGGGGAGACCATTGATTACGGTCCCTGTGCCTTTATGGAGCAGTTTGATCAGCAAAAGGTGTTTAGCTCTATTGACGAGGCCGGCCGCTACGCCTTTGGCAATCAGCCCGCGATTGCCCAATGGAACCTGGCCCGCCTGGCGGAAACGTTACTGCCGCTAATGCAGGCGCAGGGCGATGAGGCGGTGGAGCAGGCAACGCAAGCCATTCATCGTTTTACCGATATACATGCCGATGAGCAGCGCAAGCGTCAGGCGGATAAGCTAGGGCTTTCGTCTGATAGCGAGCAAGCCAATACGCTGATGGCGTCGCTTGAAATCCAAATGGCCCAAGGCAAGATGGATATGACGGCAACCTTTGACGCGCTGACCCAGTACGCCGCCTCACCGGGTGCCCAAACTCATGATGCCGTGCTTGCGTTAACCACTCAGCCTGACGCCTTGGGCGCGTGGATAGAAGCCTGGCAGGCCGAGTGTGTTGCTCATCAGGATGTAGCGCGTTGGGAGGCGATGCGGCACGCCAATCCGGTCGTTATTCCGCGTAATCACCGCGTTCAGGAAGTGATTAATGCCGCTTACGAGGGCGACTACGCACCTTTTCATACCTTGCTTGCAGCGGTGACTAAGCCCTTCGAGGATTCACCGGAAGCGCGCCGCCTGGCCGTTCCCGCCACCAGCAGCGAACAAGTATTGAGAACATTCTGCGGGACCTGAACAGGAAAAACCTGTGATAAACTGTGTTTTTTTACAGGTGAGAAGGGTGGCCAGTGCGCAAAATTATCCACTGCGACTGTGACTGCTTTTACGCGGCGGTAGAAATGCGCGACAACCCGGCGCTCAAGGATATTCCCATTGCCATTGGGGGGAGCGTCGAGCAGCGCGGGGTGGTCGCAACCTGCAATTATCCCGCCCGCGAATACGGCATTCATTCCGCCATGCCGATGGCTCAGGCACTGAAACGCTGCCCACATTTAACGCTTATCCGTGGTGATATGGCCAAGTACAAGGAAGTGGCGCGCCAGGTCTTTGCGATTTATCGCGAGGTGACCGATTTAATCGAACCGCTGTCGTTGGACGAGGCGTTTTTGGATGTCTCCGAAGTGACGCTGCACCAGGGCAGTGCCACGCGCATGGCGCAGGCGATCCGCGAGCGGGTTCGACGGGAGGTAGGCATCACCGTGTCGGCGGGGGTGGCACCCAACAAGTTCCTCGCCAAAATCGCCAGCGACTGGAACAAGCCGGACGGCCTGTGTGTGATTACGCCTGATGAAGTGGAGCACTTTGTGCAGGCGCTGCCGGTGAAAAAGATTCATGGAGTGGGCCCACGCACCGCTGAAAAGATGGCGCGGCTGGATATCCATACCTGCGCTGACCTGCGTGCTCGCCCACTTACAGAGCTAGTGGAACAGTTTGGCCGCTTTGGTAAACGCTTGCACGAGCTAAGCCTTGGCCATGACGAGCGGCCGGTTAAAACCCATCGTGAGCGTAAATCGGTAAGTACCGAGCAGACCTATGCCAAGGACCTGCCCACGCTTGCGGAGTGCCGCCAACAACTCCCTGTGCTGTTAGAAGATTTAGAGCGCCGCTATGCCCGCTTGGACCCACCGCCTGGCGTAAGAGGGTTAATGGTCAAGGTGAAGTTTAACGATTTTACCCAAACCACGGTGGAGCATGCCGACCCCGCGCCCAACCTTGAGCAGTTCGAGACGCTGTTGAATGTTGGTTGGGCGCGCGGCGAGCGCCCGGTGCGTCTGCTGGGGGTGGGGTATCGCCTGGCAGAAGCCGCACCGGCCGAGCAGCTCTCTCTGTTTTAGAAATCAGCGGCTACCGATATTTTGTTAGCCTGTTAAACCTTATGTCGATTGACGCTCTTTAGTCCGCACGTTAAAACGGTTGTATGAAAACGCTTGTATGAGAAAGATTGTATGAAAACGGTATTGCCACGTGTACTGGCGACCATAACGGCGGCGTTAAAGGCCCAAGAGTTTTTTTATGACAACAACCCCCGTACGGCCTCATCTGATGTTTGCCCATGCCAATGGGTTTCCTGGGCTGAGCTATAAAAGCCTGCTCGAACCCTTGGCCGATACCTTTGAGATCCACCCCGTAGATCGGCTAGGGCATCATCCGGACTACCCGGTGAACCACAATTGGGCCAACCTGGTGGATGAGCTATTAAGCTATCTGCCGGATACCGAAGCACCCCTGCTAGGCGTGGGGCATTCGCTGGGCGGCACGCTGATGGCCATGGCGGCCGACAAGCAGCCCGAGCGTTTTTGCGGGGTGATCCTGCTCGACCCGCCGTTGATGCTGGGAGCCGATGCCTGGGCCATGAAAGTGGCCAAGCGTTTTGGTTTTATAGATCGCATCACACCGGCAGGTAAGACCCAGGGCCGGCGCAGCGTATGGCCAAGCCGCGAGGTGATGGCTAAATCCTTAAGCCAGCGCGGCCTCTTTAGCCGCTTTACCCCGGCAGCGCTTAACGACTACATTGAAGCAGGTACCCGGCTTTTAGAGGATGGCAGCGCAGAATTGACGTTTGATCCGCGTGTCGAGGTGGAGATTTTTCGCCACTTGCCGGACCACCTTTCGCGCTTGCCGAGCCGGGTAGGCGTGCCGCTGGCGATTATTGCCGGTCAGGAGTCGGATTTGCTTACCGCAGCGCGTATCAAACGTTTGAAGCGGAAAGGCTTAACCGTGAGCGACACGCTAGGAACCCATATGTTTCCGATGGAGCACCCCGACGAAACACGGTTAGCCATTCTGGCCGCTTGGCAGCGCTTTTCGAGCGCAGCGGGTAGGCCACCACACACAGCGTAAGGAGGCGTTATGTATCTTTCTGTGCAGCTTAGCTACTACCCGCTGGGCAATGATGTTAAACCGCTGGTAAAAGACGTGGTCAAGCGCCTTGAGGCGACGGGGCTAGAGGTGTATCCCAACCGCATGAGCACTCAGATATTTGGTGAGTTCGATGCGGTGATGGCAGCCTTGAGCGATGTGATGAAATGGTCGTTTGAGACCTACGGCAAAGCGGTATTTACGGCCAATTTCCTGGAGGGCGATCGACGACCCCGTGATTGAGTTACGGCCTATCTTCCCAGATCCGTTATCACGCAGTGTCGCTATTTGACGCTTTTATGTCGCTATAGGAAACAGTTGGCTGGCCAATGAATGTAGTTTAAGAAATACCTTCAATAATAAATAGTAGGATCATTGAATGATTTCTAAAGCTGCTGCGAAAAAAAATGGGCTTAAGCCGGTAATAAACACATCTCTTCTATTAGGTTCGTTACTGGTGAGCGGCTACGCTTTTGCTCAGTCAGCTAATATGGACTTTTCCAATGAATATAATGCGAACTCCATACACGCCCAAGGCGATGCCTATTTTATTGATAAAGTAGGAGAGCTTACGGATGGCGATATCAATATTACGCTACATACGGGTGGTGCTTTAGGCTTTAATTCAGGTGACCACTTTTATGCCGTTGCCGATGGCGCCGTTGATATAGCCGATACGCTTTCGGGTACCATGAGTGGGATTGACTCTATCTTCCTGCTCTCTTCCTTGCCCTTTATTGTTGAAAACGTCGAAGATGCGCGACGTTTATATGAAATAGCGAAACCTCATTACGAAGAAGTCTTTGAAGATAATGGCCAGATACTGCTTTATGCATCACCTTGGCCGCCGAGCGGCGTCTGGTCCAAGACGGCAATAGAGAGTCCGGGTGACCTGGAAAGCTTAAAAATCCGCACCTTTGATCGCAGTGGAACGGAAACTTTCCGCAATGTAGGCGCTTCACCCGTCAGCCTGTCCTGGGGAGATGTAGTGCCTCAGTTGGCTACCGGTGGAATCAGTGCTGTATTAACCTCGGCAGAGGCGGGCGCGAATGGCAGTTTCTGGGAGCATCAGAACCATTTTGCGGGAGTTCAATATGCTATCCCGCTCAATATGGTACATATGAATAAAGGTGTATTTGAGGCATTGAGCGCTGAACAGCAAGATGCACTTCTTGAAGCCGCCAACCTCACTGACCAGCACAATTGGGCGGCTGTTGAGACCCGTACCGAAGAAAACTATCAAACGCTTGGTGAGCATGATGTAACCATCAATGATCCGGTGTCAGCTGAGTTGCTTAGCGCGCTTTCGGACGCATCAGCCAGCGTTATTGAGAATTGGCTACAAAACACTGGTGATGTGGGGCAATCAATCCTGGTTGAGTTTAGAGGCGAGCAATGATGTTTCTGAAGAGCATGGAGCGAGTCTCCATGCTGCTTAATAGAATCGGCGCTGTGATTGCCATCGTACTGATTATTTATATGCTGGCCCATATTCTTCTGGAGATAGCGCTGAGATTTTTTGGCCAATCCACCTATATCCTGGATGAGTATATTGGCTATGCCGTTGCCACCATGTCGTTTCTAGGCCTTCCTTACGTACTTGAGAAAGGTGGGCTGATCAGAGTCTCCCTTCTGCTTGAACGTATCCCTATGAATAAGCGGTGGCCGCTTGAGCTCTTCAGTAGCCTGGTAGCCGCTGGCTGCTTTCTATGGATATCTACGTTCTGGCTGCAGAACGTTCAGCGGAGTTTTAGCCGAGGGGTGGTCAGTGAGACGCTCGCTGAAACGCCTATCTGGATACCCGAGGGCGCGATACTGATTGGTATGTGGCTGATCTCTTTTTCGCTTCTTGTCAGAGCCCTGAAAATACTGATGTTGCGCTCTCAGTATTTGCCTGTAGCTGAATAAGATTTAACTGATGGGAAGTCATGCATGGATATTTTTTGGACGGCTATAGGCGTTGCGGTTCTACTGCTTTTCTTTCTGACCATGGGCATGTGGATTTTTGCTGCCATGATGGCAGTGTCTATCGGCTCTCTTTGGCTGTTTGGAGATTTTAGTGCAGATCGCATTGGCCTGATTTTTTCTCGGATTTTATATCGGGCTAGCAACAGCTGGGAATTATCTGCCATTCCGCTGTTTATCCTGATGGGAGAGTTGATATTTCGCTCGAATATCTCGGAGCGTTTGTTCAAGGGACTTGTACCGATTACCAGCCATTTGCCCGGCGGAATACTCCATACCAACGTTTTGGGCTGCACATTATTTGCAGCCGTGAGTGGCTCCAGCGCGGCTACAACGGCCACCATTGGTAAAATTACTACTCAGGAGCTGAAAGAGAGAGGCTATGACAGAAACCTTTCGATTGGTTCTCTGGCAGGCGCCGGTAGTCTCGGCCTGTTAATTCCTCCATCAATCGTGATGATTGTCTATGGAGTGCAAGCGGAGGTATCGATCAGTCAGCTGTTTATGGCAGGCGTGGTGCCTGGGCTTTTGATCGCTTTTCTCTACAGCTGCTATATCTGTTTCAGGTCCTGGATGTCGCCATCCTTAACGCCTAAAGCCGTGGTGTCTGAACAGACTATCTGGCAATCCTTTGTGTTGCTGTTGCCCATATTATTGCTGATCTCCATTGTGATTGGATCAATCTATAGCGGCATTGCAACACCATCAGAAGCAGCGGCAGTGGGCGTGGCAGCTACTCTGATACTATTGGGATTTGAAAGACAGCTAAACCTCAGGCTATTTGTTGAAGCATTTCGCGGGACGTTAATCACCACCATCATGGTGTGTAGCCTGCTGATCACAGCAACGCTTCTATCCACGGCGATGGGATATCTACATCTACCGCGCGAGTTGGCAGGTTGGATCGCTGAGCAGAACTTCAGTCCCATGGTGTTGCTGTTTGCGCTAGCCATTTTCTATATCGTGCTGGGGCTCTTCCTGGACGGTATTTCGATTACCGTAATGAGTTTGCCGATTACGCTCCCCATCGTTTTGCTGGCAGGGTTTGATCCAATCTGGTTTGGTATTTTTCTGATTATCATGATTGAACTTGGTCAGATTACCCCGCCTGTTGGCTTTAATCTCTTTGTACTGCAAAGCCTGACAGGTGAAAGCATCAGCCGTGTTGCATGGGCATCACTGCCGTTTTTCCTGCTCATGTGTGTTGCTGCCATGCTGGTGAGCATCTGGCCGCAAATTGCCCTTTGGTTGCCAAGATTTATGGCAGGGTGACGGCAGATAAACACCCAACGCGCCGCTCAATTTGAGCGGCGCGTTTGTTTTCCACACGTGGTCGTTCTAAACCAGCGATTCCAAACATGACTCGATAATATCCAGCCCTTCGTTCAAAACGTCGTCTTCGATGGTAATGGGCATTAAAAAGCGGATGGTATTGCCGTACATCCCGCAGGAAAGCAGAATCAAACCCTCTTCGCGGGCTTTTTTGCATAATGCGCTGGCAAGCTCTGCATTGGGTGCTCGGGTAGTTTTATCAGCAACGAGTTCAAAGGCGGCCATGGCGCCCATGTGGCGAACATTAGCGACGCTTTCGTAACGTGCCTGCCACTGATTAAAATGCTTGGCCAGCTTATCGCCGAGGGCTTGGCTTTTCTCCAGGATGTTCTCTTTCTCAAACACCTCCATAACGGCAAGTGCGGCAGCGCAGGCGGTTGGGCTGCCTGTGTAGGTGCCACCCAATGAGTTGGGGCCTGAGGCGTCCATTATTGTATCGGTGCCTACCACGGCTGAAATTGGCATGCCGTCGGCCATGCTTTTGGCCATGGTCATGATGTCGGGCTCAACACCGCTGTGCTCAATGGCGAACATCTTGCCTGTGCGCCCAAAGCCAGACTGCACCTCGTCAATAATCATCAGAATGCCGTGCTCATCACAGATGTCGCGGATCTTTTTAAGAAAGGAGGCCGGTGCCGGGTAAAAGCCGCCTTCGCCAAGCACTGGCTCCAGGATGATGGCGGCGGTATTGGACGGGCCCGCGTCGGTTTTAAGCGCCATCATCAGGCCGCGAAGGGCTTCATCTTCACTGACACCGTGATAATCGACCGGGTAGGGCGCCCGAAATACGGTGCCTGGCATGGGGCCAAAATCGGTTTGATAGGGCGCTACTTTGCCGTTCATCGCCATGGTGAAGAAGGTGCGGCCGTGGTAGCCGCCATCAAAGCAGATGACGTTAGCGCGTCCGGTCGCTGCGCGGGCAATCTTGACGGCATTTTCCAGCGCTTCGGCGCCGGAGTTGGCCAGCATTACCTTGGCGTGGCCACGAACCGGTACCAGGTGGCTAAGTTTTTCGGCTACGCGAACGTAGCCTTCATAGGGCATGACCGTTTGGCAGGTATGCATTACCTTGTCGAGCTGTGCCTTCACCGCGGCAACCACTTTAGGGTGGCGGTGGCCGATGTTCAGGACGCCTATTCCGCCAGCAAAATCGATAAATCGGTTGCCATCAGCATCCCACACTTCGGCGTTTTCGGCATGGTCGGCAAACGCTGTGGCAGGGCTCGCTGCGCCGTTGGCAACGTATCTCCGCTTTAGTTCGTTTAGCTCAGCATTGCTCATGGCTCAACTCCTATCTAATAAGGGATAGGCTTTCAGCATAGTGCGTAATTAATAGGCGTAAACACCGTATACGCCGAGCAATCAAATAATACCTGCCTCACGCAGTGCCTGTTGTTGGGCCGGGCTAATGCCGATGTCGTTTAACACACGTTCAGTATGCTCACCCAAGCCTGGCGGTGCTGTGCTGGCGCTTATGGAGTGACCATTGACGCGAATAGGGTTAGCCACCAGGTCCACCTGGCCCGACTGTGTGTGGGGCAGGGTCTGTTTTAAGCCGCGCGCTTTTACATGCGGGTCATCAAATACGCGGTCCAGCGTATTGATGGGGCCGCTGGGCACGCCTGCTGCTTCAAAGGCGGTGAGCCATGTATCCATGGTTCGCTGAGCAAGGGCCGCTTCGAGTAGGGGCACGAGTGTTTCACGGTGGTTAACGCGGGCACCGTTGGTGGCGAAACGCTCATCGAGCGGCAGATCGCTTAGCGAGAGCACCTCACAAAAGCGCGCAAACTGTGCGTCATTGCCTACGGCCACAATGATGTGTCCATCCGCGGTCGCAAACGCTTGATAGGGCACGATGTTAGGGTGCGCATTGCCCAAGCGTTGAGGCACGTTGCCGGAGGTTAAGTAGTTAAGCGCTTGGTTGGCCAGCACGCCTACCTGGACATCCATCAGCGCCATATCAATATGGCAGCCGACGCCGCTGTCACGGCGTTGATAAAGCGCTGCCAGCACAGCGTTGGCGGCATACAGGCCAGTAAAAATATCGGTAAACGCCACGCCGCTCTTCACCGGGCCGCCACCGAGTTCACTGTCGGGTTTGCCGGTCAAACTCATGATGCCGCCCATGGCTTGAATCATGAAGTCGTAGCCTGCGCGGTGGGCGTAGGGACTTTGCTGGCCAAAACCGGTAATCGAGCAGTAGATCAGTGCCGGGTTAAGCGCTTGCAGGCTGGCGTAATCCAGGCCGTATTTCTTCAGGCCGCCGACTTTAAAGTTCTCAAGCAGCACATCTGACTGGGCAACGAGCTGCTTGATCAGCGTTTGGCCTTCTGGCCTGGCCATATCAATCGTTACCGAGCGTTTCCCCCGGTTGGCGCACAGGTAATAAGCTGATTCTGCGGTGTTTTCAAGCCAGGGAGGTCCCCAGTGGCGCGTGTCGTCGCCGCTGCCTGGGCGCTCGACCTTCACTACATCAGCCCCCATGTCCGCGAGCATTTGGCCACACCAGGGCCCGGCCAGTACGCGAGAAATATCGAGTACCTTAATGCCCGCCAGCGGTTTGGTTACGTTGCTCATGATGATTCCTGTGGCCTATTGTGGTTTGTGCGCGGCAGCTTAGAAAAATGCCTGAATGCCGGTTTGAGAGCGGCCAAGAATCAATGCGTGAACATCGTGGGTACCTTCGTAGGTATTCACCGACTCCAGGTTCACCATATGGCGAATTACCCCATACTCGTCGGAAACGCCGTTACCGCCGTGCATATCTCGCGACATGCGCGCAATATCCAGCGCCTTGCCGCAGTTGTTGCGTTTGATCAGCGAAATCATTTCCGGCGCCCAGTTGCCGCTATCCATCAGACGACCCACCTGAAGCGCGGCCTGAAGGCCCAGGGTAATTTCCGTTTGCATATCGGCCAGCTTTTTCTGGATCAACTGGTTAGCCGCCAGCGGGCGGTTAAACTGCTTGCGGTCCAGGGTGTATTGGCGGGCGGCGTGCCAGCAGAATTCAGCAGTGCCCATTACACCCCATGCAATGCCATAACGCGCTTTGTTCAAACAGCCAAAAGGCCCTTTAAGGCCGCTGACGTTAGGCAGCAGGTTCTCTTCAGGGACAAAGGCGCCGTCCAGTACGATTTCACCGGTAATCGAGGCGCGAAGCGACACCTTGCCTTCAATTTTTGGGGTGGAGAAGCCTTCTGTGCCACGTTCAACGATAAAGCCTTTGATCTGGTTGTCGTGGGCAGCCGACTTGGCCCATACCACGGCGATATCGGCAATGGGGCTATTGGTAATCCACATTTTGGCGCCGGTTAACCGATAGCCGCCGTCGACTTTTTCCGCGCGGGTAATCATGTTGCCGGGGTCGGAGCCGTGGTCGGGTTCGGTAAGGCCAAAACAGCCGACCATTTCACCGCTGGCAAGCCTGGGCAGGTACTTTTGTTTCTGCTCTTCTGAGCCGTACGCTTCAATGGGATACATCACCAGCGACGACTGTACGCTCATGGCTGAGCGGTAGCCGGAATCGACACGCTCCACTTCTCGGGCTATCAAGCCGTACGCAACGTGGTTAACGCCTGCACCGCCGTACTCCGGGGAAACGGTCGCGCCCAGCAGGCCCAGTTCTCCCATTTCCGTCATGATCTCGCGGTCAAAGCGCTCTTCACGAAATGCACTTAATACACGGGGCTGCAGGTTGTTTTGGCAGTAGTCGTGGGCGGCATCGCGAATCTGGCGCTCTTCCTCTGTGAGCTGGTGCTCCAGCAATAGCGGGTCGTCCCAATTGAAGTGTGTCATTACGTAGTCTCCTGAGAATTCTTGAGGGGAAACAGGTTCGCGTCGACACATCTTAGCGCCCACGCCGATCCAGCGATCTACTTTGAAAGCCATTCCAATTTATCGCCGTTATTTAAAAATATCTACATTTTTTTGAAATGAAGAATTTATTGGATGCCGCGAGCCTTAAGCACTTGCGTAATGATGGGGACTGGTGTCATCAAGTGGTCGCGCATTAACGTGTCAGCCTGCTCGGCATTGCGGGCCAAAATAACCTCAACAAGGGCGGCGTGCTCTTGGCGCTTTTGCGCTAGTGCAGTGGGCGACATAACGGTTTCCTGTAGCCACAAGTGGCGGTAACGTTCTACCTGATCAAACAGAGTGTGGCGCATTTGCAGCAGGTGAGGGGAGTTGCAGCCACTGGCAATCGCGGTATGGAACGCCTTGTGACGTGCATCCCAGCCATCAAGTAGTTCATCGGGTGAGCTGATATCGGTTACCCTGGAAAGCCGGTGTGCCGTGGCTACCACCGAGGCTTCCCACTCATCGTCGCCCCGCTCGATGGCCAGGCGCAAAATAAGCCCTTCCAGCTGGGCACGTGCGTCGTAAATATCATTAAGCTCAGCAAGTGACATGGGCGCTACGCGGTATCCCCGCTGGCTAATAGCCACGACCAAGCGGTCGGCTACCAGTTGCGAAAGCGCCTCCCGTAGCGGCCCGGTGCTAACGCCGTAATGCTCCTTTAAGCGGCTCATAAGGAGCTTCTCTTCAGGCGCATAGCGGCCTCGGATAATGTCGTGCTTGAGCGTGCGGTAAGCGTTAATCGCTAAATTTTGACGCGGCGCATCTGGCTCCATGGCAATCTCCATTGCTATAACGTCGGCTCGCTGGTGAAAGGGTGGCAAACCGGCGAAGATATAAGAATAGCGGCTATTATTACTAAAAATTAACACTTTGGCATAAGAGGCGTGATTGATGTGGGATTTCATCATTATTGGCGGCGGAATCCTTGGGATGTCTACCGCAATGCAACTGCAGCAGACCTACCCTGATAAGCGTCTGCTGGTGCTTGAAAAAGAGCACGGCCCCGCTCAGCACCAATCCGGCCATAACAGCGGTGTTATTCATGCCGGGGTGTACTACACGCCAGGCAGTTTGAAGGCGCGGTTTTGTCTTGAGGGCAACCGAGCAACGCGGGCGTTTTGTGATCAGCATGGGGTCGATTACGCCATTTGCGGCAAGCTGCTGGTGGCTACCGATGCCCTTGAAATCCAGCGCATGCAAGCGCTTTGGGAACGTACTGCGGCCAATGGTCTGGAGCGTGAGTGGCTTAGCGCGGAGGCGCTTAAAGAGCGTGAGCCGAATATCCGTGGCGAGGCCGCTATTTACGTCCCTTCAAGCGGTATCGTCGACTATGCCCAGGTGACTCGTGCCATGGCCGCTGAATTTGAACGTCTTGGCGGGAAAATTCGCTATGGCGTTGAGGTGAAAGGGTTGGAAGAGCGCCGTGCCGAGGTGGTGGTCACCACTTCCAGCGATACGTTGAGCAGCCGCTATCTGGTGACCTGTGCCGGGTTAATGGCTGACCGGGTGATCCGCATGCTGGGTCAGAAACCAGGCTTTACCATCTGCCCGTTCCGGGGGGAGTACTACTTACTGCCCGAGCAGCATAATCATATCGTTAACCACTTGATTTACCCTATTCCGGACCCGGGCATGCCGTTTTTGGGCGTGCATTTAACCCGAATGATCGATGGCCGGGTAACGGTCGGCCCCAACGCGGTATTAGCGTTAAAGCGTGAAGGCTATCGAAAACAGGATATGTCGCTACGCGATATAGCTCAGATGTTGTCCCATCCCGGTACTTTAAAGGTATTGGGCAAGCACCTTAAGCCAGGAATCGGGGAGATGAAAAACTCGTTCTATAAGCGTGGCTACCTGGAGCTGGTCCGCAAATATTGCCCTGATATCACTATTGATAACCTTCAACCTTACCCCGCAGGCGTTCGCGCCCAGGCTGTATCCCGTGACGGTAAGTTGGTCGATGACTTTTTATTCGTCAATACACGGCGGACGGTGAACGTAGGCAATGCTCCTTCGCCAGCGGCAACGTCAGCGCTTCCTATTGGGGCACATATTACTCAGCAGGTCGTGGCACTATTGTCCCATTAACATCAACGCAACAGCCGTGCTAACGTCACGTGGCCGCCGCTGCGAATGCAGCGGCAAGCACAACAAATATTCTGATCGTCACGCATACTTATAAGTCCAAGCCGGACGGAGGCAACTCGCATGCAAACACTAAAATATGCAGCCGCAGCATCGCTGCTCGCCATAGCACTGCCCGCCAGCGCCCAACAGCTTTCTATCGCCACTGGCGGTACCGGGGGCGTTTACTACCCTATTGGCGGCGGCCTGGCTGAAATGATCAATAACCATATTGAAGGTGCTCAAGCGACGGCGGAAGTGACCGGCGCCTCGGTTGAAAATATGGGACTCATCATGCGCGGCGATGCCGACCTTGCCACTGCGCTTGCCGACACTGTGTATCAAGCCTATACCGGCACCGGTGACTTTGAGGGCCGACAGGTTGAAAATACCCGCGCGCTAGCATCTATCTACCCCAATGCGGTGCAGTTGGTGACGCTTGCCGAATCCGATATTCAAAGCATCAGTGACCTGGCGGGTAAGCGAGTTTCGGTTGGCGCACCGGGTAGCGGCACCGAGCTTAACGCTCGCGCCGTACTGGAATCCAATGGCATTAGCTACGAAGACTTTACTCCTCAGCGGCTCAATTTCAACGAAACGGCCGATGCCATCCGCGATGGCGATATTGATGCTGGTTTCTGGAGTGTTGGCCCGCCCACCAGCTCCATTCTTAACCTGGCCGCCACGCGCGACATTCGCTTGATCAGCCTGTCCGATGAAGAAATTGCCAACGCGCAGGAAGAGGAAGCGGTGTTTGCTCCCTATGAGCTTGCCGCTGGCATGTACGACGGCATGGACGAAGCCGTTCAGACCATCGGCATCCCCAATGTCCTGGTGGTTAACGCCGAGATGGATGAAGAGCTTGCCTACCAACTGACCCAACTGCTGTTTGAGCACACCGATGAGCTGATTGCCGTCCACCCCGCCGCCAACGACACCACGATTGAGTTCACCATGAACTCAACGCCCGTGCCGCTGCACCCGGGCGCAATTCGCTACTTTGAGGAAATGGATGTCGAAATTCCGGACCGTTTGCGTCCGTAACGACGCCTTCATCTAACGGAGCATTCGTCATGCAGTGGCAGCAAAAACTGATGGCGCTCCTGTTGGTCTGCTTACCGTTCGCCGAGGCTGGGGCTGCCCCCGCCTCGGCGTCTGCGTACCTTACGGTTACCACTGAAGATGGCGAAACGCTGTTGGAGGAAGCCGTTCCTGAAGGCGTGCGCTGGTGCATTCAGTGGCAGCATTCGGTTGAACACTTCACAGTGCTGGATTGCTATCGCAACGCCAACGGTGTCATGCAGCTTGAGCGCAGCCACCAGCCCGACTTTGCCGCAGGACTTGGGCATATTGTGGGTCGAGGTGAGCAAGTGTCTGATGGCCAGGGCGGCTACTGGATCAATGCGATTAACGAGCCTGTCATCAATAACCGGTATGTACTTCGAGTCGGTGCTAATGCGGTCAACCATCAAGTGGTATGGCCCGATGGCGAGCACCCTGACATTAGCCTGAGCGAGCAAGCGGCAGGGCAGCGAGTCATCATCCAACTGGGTGAGCCAGAGCGCTTCTAAAAGAAACAAGCGAGACAACACTTCCGAGGACTTCATGAACGAATCCACTCCACCGCCGGTATTAATGCCGGGCGGTAATGCGATTCAACCCCGCCTGGTGCTGCGGTGTATCACCATCGTGGCTGTCGGGCTTTCCCTGTTTCAGCTCTACTCCGCCGGTATTCAGCCGTTGGGGCTGTTTTACCAGCGCGGTATCCACCTAGCGCTGATTATGCTGTTAGCGTTTTTAATGTTCCCGGTTTTTGGGCCGAACCGTAAGCGAGGTGTACTTGGCTGGGGAATTGATCTTGTCTTTTTAGCGGGCGCGCTGATTACCGGCGGCTATCTTGTGCTGTTTTTAGACGAGATTATCAATCGTGCGGGTTTCTGGAGTGAAACCGATATTCTGGTGGCCTGCATTGCGACGGTCACGGTATTGGAAGCCAGCCGCCGTGCCGTGGGCTTCGGGATGACGATTATTGGCGTGCTGGCTATCATATACGCCTTTGCTGGGCCACGCGGTGAGCTGCCTTGGCTTGGAGAGTGGCTGCCCGGTATTTTAAATCATCGCGGCTATTCTCTGGACCGAGTAGCAGGCCAGCTGTACTTGGGTCAGGAAGGTATCTTTGGTTTGCCGTTAGGGGTTGCCGCGACCTACATCTTTATCTTTGTGCTGTTTGGGGCGTTTTTAGAGAGCACCGGGGCGGGAAAATTCTTTATCGATATGGCTTACGCTGCAACGGGCCGCCAGCGCGGCGGCCCGGCGAAGGCGGCTGTGCTGGCGTCGGCGGGCATGGGGTCTATCTCGGGTAGCGCGATTGCCAACGTGGTCACCACGGGCGCGTTTACTATCCCGCTGATGAAAAAGCTGGGCTATCAGCCCAGGCAGGCGGGAGGAATTGAAGCCGCTGCCTCCACTGGTGGGCAAATTATGCCGCCGTTGATGGGCGCAGGCGCCTTTTTGATAGCCGAGTACACCAATACGCCGTACCTGGATATTGTCAAAGTCAGTATTTTACCGGCGATCATGTACTTCGCGACGGTGTATCTGTTTGTACATATTATTGCCCTTAAACAGGGAATGCAGGGCATGCCGAGAAGCGAGCTGCCGAAAATGCGCCAGGTCATGAAGGATGGCTGGCATTTTCTGCTGCCGCTGGCCGTGCTGGTGTGGCTACTGGTAATGAACCTTTCGCCCATGCGGGTCGGCTACTACGCGGTGATTACCATGATTGCCGTGGCGGTTTTACGTTACGCGTTATGGTACTTCTTTGTCGCGCCTGGCCAAGGCCAGCCGGTGACATTCAGGCGGACCCAAGAGGTGGTTTGGATCGGCCTAGTGAAGTTGGTGCAGGGCCTTGAACTGGGCGCACGCAATGCCGTGGCGGTTTCCATGGCGTGTGCGGTGGCGGGTATTATCGTGGGTGTGGTTGGGTTAACCGGCCTAGGGCTTAAGTTCTCCTCCATGATGCTCGCTTTCTCGGGCGGCAATCTGGTACTTGCCTTGGTCATGGTGTTGTTGGCAAGTCTGATTCTGGGTATGGGCCTGCCGGTCACTGCAAGCTATATCGTGCTGATTGTTCTGGTGGGCCCGGCGCTTACGGCGGAGTTTGGCGTGCCGCTACTGGTGGCTCACCTGGTAGTATTCTGGTACTCCCAGGACTCTAACGTGACGCCGCCCATCGCCTTGGCAGGGTTTGCCGGGGCTGCAATCGCGGGCAGTAAACCGATGGAAACCGGCTTTCAGGCGTGGAAGTTTGCCAAGGGGCTTTATCTCATTCCGCTGTTTATGGTGTTCAATCCGGAGATTATTGTCGGCGGCCCGGTGCCGGTGGTGGTCTGGAATGCCGTCATTGCGATTTTTGCGTTGTGCGCCTTTGCCGCCGCCCTTGAAGGGTACTTGTTTACCCGTATGGGCTGGGTGCCGCGTCTTGCCATTGGCGCCGCTATTGTGGGGGTTTTCTACCCCAGCTTGATCACCGAGATTGCCGGTGTTGCCGTCATGATCGTTGCGATTGGCACAAACTGGCGAGCCAGTAAGCATGAAGCGCCGAGTGTTGCATAGCGCTTAAAACGATGGCGAAAGCTGGATGTAAAAAAGCCCGGAGACCATTAGGTTTCCGGGCTTTTGCGTTTCTTGAGTTAGCGGTTACTGGCTTCAGGCTTACTTAGAAGATGGATTCCGCTGTACCCGAGCCTTGTGAGCCGCTGGCCTCTTCCAGCTCGCGGCTAATTCCGCGCGGCTGGTAGTCGGGCAAGTGGTCGCGGTGGAAGAACTCGCTGATGCCTCCCGGCTGGTTGTCATGTAAGCGTCGGCCTGAGTTAGGGTCTATCCGCGCAGTCACCACCGTGTCAGGACGCTCAGGCACGGCGGAGGGTGTGCCTTCAAGCGCCTTGCCCATAAAGGCGTTCCAAATAGGCAGTGCAGCGTTGGCGCCATACTCGGCAATGGTTTCGTTGCTGTCTTTGCCCACCCAAACGGTCGTCACCAGGTCGGTGTTAAAGCCTGCAAACCATGCATCACGCTGGCTGTTGGTGGTGCCGGTTTTACCGACGATATCTTCACGGTTAAGACTCAGCGCCCCACGGCCAGTACCCGAGGTAATAACATCACGCAGCATATCGCGCAGAATGTAGGTGGCCGCTGCGTTGGCAACGCGTTTGGCAACCGGGTATTCACGGCCATCAATCTCAACAGTTTCCTGTCCCTCTGCACAGCTGGGGCAAGCCACTTGGGGTGTCGCTTCATCAATGAGCTCGTGATCATCATTGCGAGTTACGCGTTCAATAAACCACGGCGCCACCTGAAAGCCGCCATTGGCAATCACGGAGTAGGCGTTGGTCATTTCCATGGGCGTTAGACTTGCGCTGCCCAAGGCCAAAGAGAGGCCATGAGGCAGGCGGCCTGGCGCGAAGCCAAAACCTTCCAGATAGTTAATCGTATGATCAAGCCCCATTGCCTGTAGAACGCGAATAGTGACCAGGTTGCGCGAACGAGCAAGCGCCGGGCGCAAGCGCATTGGTCCTGCGAAGTCGCGGCTGGAGTTAACAGGGCGCCAGAGCGAGTTACTGCCGTCGTCCAATACAACAGGCGCGTCATTGATCACAGTGGAAGCGTTCATTTCGCCATCTTCAAGTGCCGCAAGGTAAATGAAGGGCTTGAAAATAGAACCCGACTGGCGCTGTGCCTGAACCGCGCGATTAAACTTGCTGGCGTTAAAATCAAACCCGCCCTGCAAGGCGAGAATAGCGCCGGTACGTGGGTCTTGAGCAACGAGCGAGCCTTCTGCATCTGGCCGCTGAGAAAGGCGTACGGTGCCATCCTGAGTTTCGAGAATGCGAACCAGGTCACCGCGTACGGCAATCTGGTCGGCAGAGCTTGGCTCAGCACCACGACTGCGCGGGCTGTTATAGGTACGTGCCCAGCTTAGGCCGTCCCAGTTAATGGTTTTCAGCTCGCCACCACGGGTAAGTACCTGCATTTCACGACCACCGCTTTCCACGACGATGGCGGGTTTTAGCAGACCATAGTTGGGGGTGCGCTCAAGCACCTGCAGCCAGTTACTGACATCACCTTCAACGCCGGCGATTTCCGTTTGGCTACGCTCGGCGGCCTGGCGGGCTGTCTGACGAATTTCAGGCGACTCGGCAAGCTCTTCTTCCAGCCCCTGTGTTGCTGTACGCTCTTGGGCTTCAACGAGACTGGGAGCTATATCGTGCTGTTCAGCGCCCCGCCAGCCGTGGCGTAAATCATACTCAAGCAGGCCATTGGCCAAGGCCTCGCGGGCAAACGGCTGAAGCTCACTGTCCAGCGTCGTATAAATGCGGTAGCCGCCGGTGTACGCCGCATCGCCAAAGCGCTCAATCGCATATTGACGCGCCATTTCTGCCACGTAAGAAGCATCTACTTCGGTTTGGGTGAAGTGACGACGTGCAGTAACCGGCTCCTGTACGGCAGCCTGATAAGTGGTGTCATCAATAAAGCCCAGCTCGCGCATACGGAACAGAATCCAGTTGCGACGAATCAGTGAGCGCTCGGAGTTGGCCAGCGGATTAAACGCGGAAGGCGCTTTAGGCAACCCGGCAATCATGGCCGTTTCTGCAAGCGTCAGTTCGGAAAGCGGCTTGTCGTAATAGGTATCGGCAGCGGCTGCAATGCCATACGCTCGATTTCCTAAGAAAATTTTGTTAACGTAAAGTTCGAATATCTCATGCTTGCTGAGCAGTTTTTCCATCTGCAGAGCCAGCAGAATTTCACGCAGCTTACGAGTAAAGGTTTGGTCAAGCGTCAGCATATAGTTACGCGCGACCTGCATAGTGATGGTGGAGCCGCCTGATTGAATGGCACCACTTCGGGCAAGCTCAACGGCCGCCCTTGCGAGTCCTCGAGGATCAACCCCCGAGTGCTCAAAGTAATTGGTGTCCTCGGCGGCCACCAGAGCGTTGACCATGTTCTGAGGTATTTCGTCGAAATCAACGACGATGCGCCGTTCCTCACCAAACTCACCGATTAACTTACCGTCATTGGTGAAAATTCGTAGAGGTGAGTGAAGCTCGAAGTCTTGCAACTGACGAACATCAGGTAAGCCAGGCGAAAAATAGATAGCCGCGCCCACCATGGCTAACGCGGCGGCCCCGACTAACGACACGATAAGAAAGAACAGCGACAGAATGAGGGTTCGCAAAAACGTCATGAACAGAGGGCACCCATGAAAAGGAGAATAGGATCGGCATCCAAGCGGCCGTATCGCGCAATTGGCTGCCATTATAGGAAGGCGAGGCAGCGGCCACCAGTGTTGATATGCCGTAAATATAACGGCGCGTTACCTGACTAGCGCGTTATGCCACTACTTCTTGGGCATGTCAGATGGCAGGAATAAACTCATAATGCGCCTGTTTAAAGCCAGTAAGGGATTGATCGGCATCGATATTACATCGACCGCCATCAAGCTGTTGGAGCTTAAAAAGAGTCACGACACCTACCAAGTGGAAAGCCATGCGGTTTGCTCACTTCGTGACGGTGCAGTGGCTGAACGGCGTATTCAGGACATTAATTACGTCACAGATAGTTTAAAACGTGCCATTGACCACGCCAAGCCCTCTACGCGTAATGCCGTGGTAGCACTTCCTGCCAGCATGGCGATTACTAAAATGCTCACGTTTGCTGCTGAGTTGAACGAGCAGGAAATCGAGGAGCGTTTGATGATCGAATCAGACCGTCATCTGCCTTTTCCGTTCAATGAAGTGGCGTTTGATTTTGCATGCATGGGGCCTGCTCCCTTGGCTGCGCATTTACAACAAGTAATGTTGGTGGCTTGTCGTCAACAGGATGTTTGGCAACTGACAGAACCCTTAGTACGCGCAGGGTTGGAACCCGTTGCGGTGGACGTCGAAACCTTTGCGATTGAACGTGCCTTTGCTGCGCTGCGCCCTCAGATATCAGCGGCGTATGACTCTGACGCAAGCGTTGCGTTGGTCGATATCGGGGCGCAGACAAGTACGTTTCGCGTTTTTCATAATGCACGCACCGTTTACGTCCGCGAAAACCTGCAGGGCAGCGAACCGTTAACCGCCGCGACTCAAGAGCGATACGCGCTCAGTCGAGAAGATGCCTTATGGGCTCGGCAGCATGGCGGCTTGCCAGATGATTTTCAGGACGTGGTCCTGAAGCCTTTTCTGGATGCATTCGCACAAAGCATTGCGCGAGCCTTGCAGCTTTATATCGCCACCAGCCGCCAATCGCCTGTGGGTCATATCGTGCTAGCCGGTGATATAAATGCGCTGCCGGAGTTAGCGACCTTTATGGCTGATGCTTGTCAGCTACCGGTGACGCCGCTAAATCCGCTGCAGACGATGCCGGTCAACAAACGCGTGGATAGGCAGGCGCTTACTCTGAATCTCCCCGGCTTGCTGACCGCAAGCGGCCTTGCGATGCGGGCACCTTTATGAGCATTACGATCAACCTGCTGGCTTGGCGGGAAGAGCGCCGAGAACAGTACACGCGACGCTTTTATACGGTCATGCTGTTGTTACTGATCGCCGGTATCGCGCTGGGTAGTGGGATTTCGCATGTCTATCAGAGGATGCTGGGCGCTCAGGAGCAGCGCAATGCGTATATCGCTGCTCATATAGAGCGTTATACACATGAAATTAGTGAAGCTGAACGCACTGTTCTGCAGGGAGAACAGCTGCGCCAGCAGTTAACCCGCTTCCAGCGCCTGCTTCAACAGCGGACACAGACGGCTCAGCTGTTTAACGACCTTGCCGCAAGTCTTGGCGAGGGCGTGGTCTTTCAGCACCTTGAACAGCGCCATAATCGGCTAAGCGTATCCGCAGTCGCAGAAGATGAGCGTCAGATAACCGAGCAGTTACGTCGTCTTGCTGAAATGCCGGGGTTTGATATTCCGGTACTCTCCGAAATGGCCAGTGATCCGCAGGGCAGCGGTAGAACCTTCCACTTTGAAGTAACCCTCACCCAGCCGAGCGTTTCTTTGGTCGATTCTGGAGTATCGCCATGAAATCAGGGGCGCCGCTATACCTGCTGCGATGGGGAAAAGTGTGGCAGCAAGAGTGGCAGCGTTTGCGTGCGCTTGACTGGCAGACGCTTGATTTACGTGATGCAGGCGCATGGCCCTGGTTATTAAAAGTGCTTAGCGGCGGGCTGGTGTTTCTAATGGCGTTAGTGGCGACTTGCGCATGGCTGGTGAGTGAGCATCGTGCGTCGCTGGCACAGGCGCAGCAACAAGAGATAAGGCTGTTAAGCGATTACCGCAGCAGCGTTCACGCCGCCGGTTTACTGAACGGTGCGCGTACCCAGCTGGCTGGCCTGGAGGAGCAAATGACCCGGATGCGTGCCCTGTTAACACCCCCGGCGGCGCTTTCATCTTTACGGGATAGCATTAGAGACGCTGCTGATGAGAACCAGCTCACCATCAATGATATTTATCTGCGTCCTGTCGTCAGCCAAGTGTCAGAACATCCTATTGAGATTCAGGTAGTAGGCGACTATCACCAGTTGGCGCAGTTTATTAATGATATTAGTCAGCTGGAATACCTTGTCACGCAGCATGACATTACGCTTGCGCCGATTGATCAAGCTGCGAGCAGATTGTCCCTGTCGTTTGTGGCTAAGGCCTATAGCGACGCTGATGCTGTTAGCCAGGATGAAAGCGAAGAGGCTGAAGGCGAAAAGGGTAGCGGCGAAAATAGCTTAAATCGGCGGGAGGAAGATCAGTGAAGTGGCTTGCCCGCGTGATGAGCTGCCTGGTCAGCGTCGTTTTGCTTTCTGGTTGTCATGGGCCTGAGCTTGATCAACTGGATGACACGCTCTCAAGGATTCGCCAAACCCCAGGCACTCCCTCCGCTTCGCGTATTGAGCCACTGGTTGTATATCCCGTAGAGGCGTATGGCTACTCAGACACGCGCAACCCTTTTCAGGCAGTGCAGTCGCCTTTGCAGATAGCTGACGTAAACCAGGATGCCCCGCTGGTGCCTGACGCACAGCGAACCCCCGGGCCGCTTGAGCGTTTCTCTATTTCGGAGCTTCGCCTGGTGGGCACGCTGGTTATGGGAGAGCGCCATGTCGCGTTGATAGAGACGCCGGATGGGCATGTAACCAGTGCTCGTACGGGAGACCATGCGGGTAGCAATGGCGGGCGTATCACGCATATTGAGGCGCACAAAGTTCGTATTACCGAGCGCATTACTACTCATCAGGGGTGGCAAGAGCAGCAGGTTCTCCTTTCGCTGACATTGCCGCCATGATCAATCCAGGCGACTCGGTGAGCTTACCGAAAGCCTCTTTTTTTCTTATCGGAGCACGCCATGGCCGTGGTTAGTCGAATCATTATGCTTGTGTGGGTGGTACTGCCTTGGCAGGCAGTGGCGTCGGTGCTGACCGATATTGACGTACATCCAGTTAGTGCTGGCGCCGTGGATATTGATCTGCACTTCAGCGGTGGCGTCGCCAACGTTCAGGGTTATAGCTTGGAGGCTCCGCCACGCCTGGCGCTGGACCTGGCCAATACACAAAATGGCTTGGGTCATCGCCACATTGAGGTAGCGCGTGCGGGTGTAGAGCACATTAAGGTATTGGAAGGCAGTGGCCGTACGCGGTTAGTTATCGGCCTGGCCAACTCGTCGAATTACACCTCCCGGGTAATGGGGGATCGGCTACGAATTTCCTTGCGTGAATCGACAACGCTTGAATCGCCAATAGAGGGCTCCATTGAAGCCCTCCAGGGCCCACAGATTAGCGCTATTGATTTTGAGCGTGGGGCTGGTCAGGCAGGTCGCTTGCTGGTGACGTTTGACCGCGAAGGCGTCGTTGCAAGCGTTCAGGAAAGCGGCCATTCGAATGTATCGGGCGGCGAGGTAATTGCCACGTTGCCTAACGTAACGCTGCCGGATGCGCTTAGCCAGATTTATGACGTTGCCGATTTTGCGACACCGGTGATGCGAATTACCCCTCACGTTGATGCGCAGGAAACGCGTTTGGCACTTACCATCGACGGCCCCTATGCCATGCTCTCTTCACAACATGGCCGTGTGCTGAGTATTGAAGTACAGCCTGCTGCCCAGCAACGCTTGGCCGATCATGAGCTCCCGCAAGACAGTTTTAGTGGTGAGCGGATAAGCCTGAACGTCCAGGATATGGAGGTACGTGCGGTGCTGGTAACGCTTGCTGAATTTACGGGGCTTAACCTGATTGCCAGCGAAAATGTGACTGGACGTATCACGCTGAACCTTAATGAGGTGCCCTGGGATCAAGCGCTTGCCTTGATGTTAAAAAGCCAAGGGCTTGCAAGTCGTGAGCATGGCAACGTTATCCTGGTGGCGCCTGTCGCCGAGCTTGCTGAGCTCGAACGCCAGGAAATGGAGGCTCACCGCTATCATGAAGCGCTGTCACCAACCATTGATGAATTTATCGAGGTTAAGTATGCGCGTGCTGAAGATCTTGCTCAGTTGCTGCAGGGTGAGGATGGCTTTGGGCTTCTGACCGAGAAAGGGCGAATCAGTGTCGACCCAAGAACCAATGCCTTATTGGTTCAGGACACGGCGAACCAGGTAAGTATTATCAAGCGTACTTTGGAGCGCCTGGATGTGCCGGTGCGTCAGGTGCAAATTGAAGCACGCATCGTTATCGCCCGGGATACCGCCTCTCGAGCGCTAGGCGTTAACTGGGGCGCTTCGACGACGCGAGGTTTTCAGGCGTTGGATAACGGCAATTTTGGCCCGCGCAATATCAACCCCGATGGCTTGAACCGTGCCCGCAGCGGTTTAGCGGTAGACCTGGGCGCGCCTTCAGGGCCAGGTACAGGATTTAGCTTTGGTTACTTGTCCGGCGACATTTTGCTGGACCTGGAGCTTCGTGCGCTGGAAAGTGAAGGCAAAAGCCAAACCATCTCGCAGCCAAGGGTCATCACGGCCAATCAGCGTACGGCAATTATTCGCCAAGGCGAGGAGCGCGCATTTCAGAGTGTCGATGCGCAGGGAAACCCCGATACTGAATTTAAAGAGGCCGAGCTTTCGTTGGAAGTGACACCGCAGATCACGCCGGATAATCGTATTATCATGGACCTGGTGGTGAAAAATGATAGTTTCAGGGAGTCGGGGTTTGGCGGAGAACCGCCCATCGATACCAATCAAATTGAAACGCAGGTGCTGGTCGATAATGGCCAAACGGTTGTATTGGGTGGCATTTTGACCACGGAACAATTAAACCAAATGACCAAAACCCCGCTTTTGGGTGATATTCCTTTGCTCGGACACCTGTTTCGCTATACCGAAGAGAGCAATGAAAAGGTAGAGTTGTTAGTCTTTATTACTCCACGACTACTTGACGATGGCTTGGCGGTTCGCTGATGCAGGATTTACCCAACCTTTTTTTGATCGGCCCCATGGGGGCTGGTAAAAGCACAATAGGTCGCTTGTTGGCGGCAGAGCTTACGCGCACATTTTATGATAGCGACCACGCCATACAGGATCGCTGCGGTGCGGATATCCCGTGGATCTTTGATGTAGAGGGTGAACCCGGTTTTCGCCAGCGTGAGCTGCAGATGATCGATGAGCTGACAAGGCTCTCCTGCGTGGTGATGGCAACAGGCGGCGGCGCCGTGCTGCACCAGGATAATCGCCGGATGCTGCGTGAGCGCGGAACGGTGATCTACCTGATGACCACGGTTGAACAGCAGCTTAAACGCACGGCGAAAGACCGTAATCGCCCGCTTCTTCAGTGCGCAAACCGGGAGCAGGTGCTCAACGATATGTTTGCTGCCCGCGACCCGCTTTATCGCGCCACCTCGGATATTTCAGTGCGCACGGATCGGCGTAGCCCGCGCGCCGTAGTCAATGAGATATTGCGCCGAGTGCGGCGTTTGACCGACCCGCTGGAAAATAGCGCCACGCTTAACTCAAAGGTATCCCAATGACACAGCCCGCCAGTGCTCAGCGTACACTTCATGTTGCGTTGGGTGATCGCAGTTATCCGATCCATATTGGCGCCGGCCTGCTGAGCGACCCAGAGGCGATAACGCCCTATCTGGCCGGTAAGCAGGTGATGGTGGTGACGAATGAAACCATCGCGCCCCTTTATCTGGAGGCGCTGTGCGCCAATCTTCCTGACGATGTGGAGGTGCGTACCGTCGTTCTACCTGACGGGGAGCAGTACAAGAGCATTGAGCAGGTTAGCCGCATTTGGGACGCGCTGTTGGAGGCAGGGTTTAACCGCCGCTGTACGCTGATTGCGTTAGGCGGCGGCGTAATTGGTGACATGGCTGGATATGCCGCCGCGTCGTACCAGCGTGGCGTGGCCTTCATTCAGGTGCCCACCACGCTGCTTTCCCAGGTGGACTCTTCTGTCGGAGGGAAAACGGGCGTTAATCACCCGCTTGGCAAAAACATGATTGGTGCTTTCTGGCAGCCGAAAGCGGTACTGATCGACATTGCAACGCTTGCGACGCTGCCCGAGCGAGAGCTTTCTGCCGGGCTTGCTGAAGTTATCAAGTATGGCTTTATTCGTGATGAAGCGTTTCTTGGCTGGCTTGAGGCCAATATGGCCGCGCTGCGTCATATTAGCCCCGACGCCATTGTCGAAGCCATCGCACGCAGTTGCCAGATTAAAGCCGACATTGTGGCCGATGACGAAACGGAGCAGGGCGTGCGCGCATTGCTCAATCTTGGTCATACCTTTGGTCACGCGATTGAGGCCCACCAAGGGTATGGCAACTGGCTGCACGGCGAAGCAGTCGGTGCAGGCATGGCCATGGCGGCTGCCCTTTCTCAGCAACTGGGGCGTATCAGTAGTGCGGATTTAACGCGTATCCAGGCGGTGATTGAAAGCGCTGGTCTTCCTCTTCATGCCCCAGCGGATATGCTAAGTGACGACTTTTTAGCCCGGATGCGTCTGGATAAGAAAAACGTGGATACCAGACTTCGGCTGGTGCTGCTAAACGCTACCGGCGATGCATGTGTTGATGACACGACGCCAGAGGCGTTAGTGCGTGCTTTGTTGGATAACTACCCACGGCTGTAACCCGCCTGTAAACGTATTTTGTGCTCACTAAGCCCACCGACAAGGTGGGTTTTTTTATGGCCCGATATTACCAGGCGATGCGCCGGATAATGTTATTAGCATGCCGTATGCACTATCGGCATGGCTATATTAGGGGTGCTTAGACTAAAGTTTAACGCTCGGCATCCTTCGTTGAAATATCGTTATATGGCTTTTTAAGTGTTTGAAGTGTATGCATTTTTCGTTGAGGGGTGGTTTGCAACTATAGGATTTGAAAAGACTTTTCGGGGTTTTGATGTTGGCGGTGATTGCGCTGGCGGGGAGCAAGTCGCTATGCTGAGCGACCATTTTCTTGCGGCAGTGAATCGGGGAAACACCCAGTTATAGGCGGGTAGAGGTTTTTGTGTGAAAAGAAAAACCGTCTATTAAATCATAATAACGCTGCTAATAAAATACCTTTAACTAGAGGCACGCCCATGAATAAAGGTCTTCACCAGCCCGGCGAGTTTCGCGATAACTGTGGCTTTGGCCTTATTGCCCATATGGAAGGGCAGGCCAGTCACGATTTGCTGAAAACCGCTATCGAATCACTCACCTGTATGACGCATCGGGGCGGGATTGCCGCTGACGGTAAAACCGGTGATGGCTGTGGGTTGCTGCTTAAAATGCCGACCCGTTTTATGCGCGAAGCCGCACAAGACGCGCTGGAGATTACGCTGGGCGACCAGTTCGCCGTGGGCGTTGTTTTTCTACCCAACGATGATGCCCGTGCCGAGGCTGCGCGCGAGACGTTTGCGCGCGAATTGGGTGCTCGTGGCCTAAATGTCGTCGGCTGGCGCGTTGTGCCCACTGATTCAAGCGTTTGTGGCCCCATGGCGCTTGACTGCCTGCCGCGTATCGAGCAGGTCTTTATCGAGCCCGGTGAGAGCGAGCAGTTCACTGTTGATCTGTTTATGGCGCGCCGTTATACCGAGCAGGCTTTACGGGCCGAAGAAGACTTTTATGTCGCATCGCTCTCCTCTGACGTGGTGTCGTATAAAGGCCTAGTCATGCCGGAAGATCTTCCGGCGTTTTATAAAGACTTAAACGACCCGCGTCTGGAAACCGCTATCTGTGTTTTCCACCAGCGCTTTTCAACCAATACGGCGCCGCGCTGGCCGCTGGCACAGCCGTTTCGACTGTTGGCGCACAACGGTGAAATCAATACGATCGAGGCTAACCGCGGTTGGGCGAACTCACGCAAGGCCAACTTCGTTAACGAGCGACTGCCCGATATCGCACAGCTGGATGAAATCGTTAACACCACGGGTTCCGACTCTTCCAGCATGGACAATATGCTGGAAGTACTTCTGACGGGAGGGATGGAGCTGCACCGTGCGGTGCGCATGATGGTGCCGCCTGCCTGGCAGAACGTTGAAACCATGGATGCTGAGCTGCGCGCCTTCTACGAGTACAACTCCATGCACATGGAGCCGTGGGATGGCCCGGCAGGTGTGGTCATGACTGATGGCCGCCAAGCGGTGTGTATGCTGGACCGTAACGGCCTGCGTCCCGCTCGTTGGGTCATCACCAAAAACGGCTATATCACCCTGGCATCTGAAATTGGTACTTACGGTTACAAGCCTGAGGACGTGGTCGCCAAAGGCCGCGTAGGCCCTGGTCAAATGCTGGCGGTTGATACCCAAACCGGCGAAGTGCTGCATACCCGGGATATTGATGACCGCCTGAAGTCTGCTTATCCCTATAAGCGCTGGCTCAAGCAGGAAGCCAACTATCTGGAATCCGCGCTCACCGAGCTTGCACGCTTCCAGACCATGGAGGCTGATGCGCTGAACGTGCACCAGAAGATGTTCCAGGTGACGTTTGAAGAGCGTGACCAGGTGCTGCGTCCGCTGGCCGAAAGTGGCCAGGAAGCCGTGGGTTCCATGGGTGATGACACCCCCATGGCGGTGCTTTCTAGCCGTCCGCGCCTGTTAACCGACTTCTTCCGCCAGAAGTTTGCTCAGGTAACCAACCCGCCGATTGATCCGCTGCGTGAAGCCATCGTGATGTCGCTGGAAACCTGCTGCGGTGCTGAGCTTAACGTTTTCAAGGCAACGCCTGAGCACGCGCATCGGTTGATCCTGACTACACCGGTACTTTCACCACGTAAATTTACCGCGCTGGTTAGCCAGGACGACCCGGCCTTTGCAAGCCACACGCTGTCAATGGGCTACGACCCGGAACAGCAGAGCTTAAAGCAGGCGCTGAATGCGCTCTGCCAAGAGGCCGAAGCCCAGGTGAAAGCGGGTAAGGTGATCCTGGTACTTACCGACGCGGAGCTGCCCAAGGGCATTATTCCTATTCAGGCGCCGCTCGCCGTTGGCGCGGTGCATACGCACCTGGGCCGCCTGGCATTGCGTCCCAACGCCAATATTATCGTTGAGACTGGCTACGCCCGGGATGCCCACCAGATGGCCGTGCTGTTTGGTATCGGTGCGACCGCCGTGTATCCGTGGCTTGCCTATCAGATTATGGCCGATATGCACCGTACGGGTGAGCTTACCGGCAACCCGGCCGACGACCGTGAGAACTATCGCAAAGGCTTGCAAAAAGGCCTGTTCAAGATTCTCTCTAAAATGGGCATCTCAACGCTGGCCTCCTATCGTGGCTCCATGCTGTTTGAAGCCGTAGGCCTTTCTGATGACGTGATGGATACCTGCTTTGCAGGCATGGCATCACGTATTCAGGGCGCGGGTTTTACCGAGCTGCAAATGCAGCAGGAGCTGTTGGCCAAGGATGCCTGGATTACCCGTAAAGGTATCTCCCAAGGCGGTATGTTCAAGTATGTGCATGGTCATGAGTACCATGCCTATAACCCTGATGTGGTGAAGTCGCTGCAGGCTGCCGTGCAGGAGGGCAGCTACGCCAAGTGGAAGGCGTTTGCTCAGCTGGTTAATGAGCGCCCTGTTGCCACTATTCGTGATTTGCTGACGCTAAAGCCTGCCGCGACGCCGTTGCCGCTTGAAGAGGTCGAGCCGGTTGAAGCGCTGCTGCCGCGCTTTGATAGTGCCGGGATGTCGCTGGGAGCGCTCTCTCCTGAAGCGCACGAGGCGCTGGCCCAGGCAATGAACGAGGCGGGCGGGCGCTCCAACTCGGGTGAGGGCGGCGAAGACCCGGCCCGTTACGGGACGATCCGCAGCTCTAAAATCAAGCAGATTGCCTCGGGGCGCTTTGGGGTAACGCCTGCTTACCTGGTCAATGCAGAAGTGCTACAGATTAAAGTCGCCCAGGGCGCGAAGCCGGGCGAAGGTGGCCAGCTACCTGGCGGCAAGGTCAACCAACTTATTGCGCGTCTGCGCCACGCGGTGCCTGGCGTCACGCTCATTTCACCGCCGCCGCACCACGATATTTACTCGATTGAAGACCTCGCGCAGTTGATCTTTGATCTTAAGCAGATCAATCCGGATGCGCAGGTGTCGGTCAAGCTGGTATCTGAGCCGGGGATCGGCACCATCGCCACCGGCGTTGCCAAGGCTTACGCCGACCTGATCACGGTGTCCGGTTACGATGGTGGCACCGCAGCAAGCCCGCTGACCTCTATCAAACATGCGGGCTCCCCTTGGGAGCTGGGCCTGCCTGAGGTGCATCAGGCACTGCGTATCAACGGCCTGCGCGACAAAATTCGCCTGCAAACCGACGGCGGCCTCAAAACCGGTCTGGACGTCATTAAGGCGGCCATTCTGGGGGCGGAAAGCTTTGGTTTTGGTACCGCACCGATGGTGGCGCTGGGCTGTAAGTTCCTGCGTATTTGCCACTTGAACAACTGCGCCACCGGGGTCGCTACTCAGGACGACTTCCTGCGCGGCGAGCATTTCCGCGGCACGGTGGATATGGTCAAAAACTACTTCCGCTTTATCGCTGAAGAAGTGCGTGAGCTGATGGCCATACTGGGCGTGCGCCAACTGACCGACCTGATCGGGCGTACTGACCTGCTGGCAGTGCTTGAAGGCAACACGGCAAGCCAGCGCAAGCTCGATCTGATGCCGTTATTGGCCAATGACTTTGTACCCGCCGAAGCGCCTCAGTTCTGTACGGTGAGCCGTAACGTGCCGCACGACCCGGGGGCCAAAAACCAGGAAGTGTTGGCGGCGCTGAAAGACGCTATTGAGCATCAAACCGGCGGTGAGTTCAGCTTTACGATCACCAACTGCGACCGCAGCGTTGGCGCACTTTCCTCCGGCGCTATCGCCAAGCGTTATGGGGAAGAGGGGCTGGAAAACGCGCCCGTTACTGCACACTTTACCGGTGTGGCAGGGCAGAGCTTCGGCGTCTGGAATGCCCGAGGCCTGAACCTGTACCTGGAAGGCGATGCCAACGACTACGTGGGTAAGGGCATGAACGGCGGCAAGATCGTCATCGTGCCACCCTGGGTCAGCCAGTTCGAAAGCTATAAAACCGCGATTATCGGTAACACCTGCCTGTATGGCGCAACCGGCGGCACGTTGATGGCTGCGGGCACCGCTGGCGAGCGTTTCGCGGTGCGTAACTCCGGCGCCACGGCGGTGATTGAGGGCGCAGGCGACCACTGCTGCGAATACATGACCGGCGGCCTGGTGTGCGTGCTGGGTGAGACGGGCGTTAACTTTGGCGCAGGCATGACCGGTGGGTTCGCTTACGTGCTGGATGAAGACCGTACCTTCGTGGACAAGTACAACCACGAGCTGGTCGAAATTCATCGCGTCAGCACCGAAGCCATGGAGGCCTATCGTCGCCACCTTCGCGAGCTGATTAGCACCTACGTCGAGGAGACGGGTTCTAGCCGTGGGGCAGCGATTTTAGAAGACTTTAGCGACTACTTGCGTCACTTCTGGCTGGTGAAGCCAAAAGCGGCGAGCCTGGGTAGCCTGCTGGATCAATCTCGGCGTCAGCCGCAATAAACCGCCTGTGTCTACGCTTCGAGGAGAAATATCATGGCTAACCGTTTAAACAACGATTTCCAGTTTGTTGATGTGGGTCGTCAGGACCCACAGAAAAAAGCCGCCCATACGCGTGCCAAAGAGTTCGCCGAGATTTACGAGCCGTTCAAACCCACGGATGCGGCAAGCCAGGCGCACCGCTGTCTGCACTGCGGCAACCCGTACTGCGAGTGGAAATGCCCGGTTCACAACTATATTCCCAACTGGCTGCAGTTGGTGGTGGAAGGCAACATCATTGAAGCTGCGGAGCTGTCGCACAAGACCAACTCGTTGCCGGAAGTGTGTGGCCGCGTCTGCCCGCAAGACCGGCTGTGTGAAGGCGACTGTACGCTTAACGACGGCTTTGGCGCGGTCACCATCGGCTCGGTTGAGAAGTACATTACCGATACCGCGTTTGCCATGGGCTGGCGCCCGGACATGTCCAAGGTCGTGTGGACAGATAAAAAAGTCGCCATTGTAGGCGCAGGCCCTGCCGGGCTTGGTTGCGCTGATATTCTGGCGCGCAACGGCGTTAAACCCGTGGTGTTTGATAAGTACCCGGAAATCGGTGGCCTGCTAACCTTCGGCATTCCTGAGTTCAAGCTTGAAAAGAACGTCATGGAGCGTCGCCGGGCGGTGTTCGAGGAAATGGGCATTGAATTTCGTCTGAACACTGAAATCGGCACGGATATCGAGTTCGACACGCTGCTTCAGGAGTACGACGCGGTTTTCCTGGGCATGGGAACCTATAAGTACATGGAAGGCGGCTTCCCCGGGGAAGACTTGCCCGGCGTATATAAAGCGCTCGATTTTCTGATCGCCAACGTCAACCGCTGCCTTGGGTTTGAAAAAGATCCCAGCGATTACATCTCAATGGAAGGCAAGCGCGTTGTGGTGCTTGGCGGTGGTGACACCGCCATGGATTGTAACCGCACCTCTATTCGTCAGGGCGCTGAGAGCGTTACTTGTGCTTATCGCCGTGATGAAGAGAACATGCCCGGTTCACGCCGTGAGGTGACCAACGCACGTGAAGAGGGCGTCGAGTTTCTGTTCAACCGCCAGCCGGTGGCGGTGGTGGGCGAAGATAAGGTCGAAGGCGTCAAAGTGGTGCGCACTCGCTTGGGCGAGCCTGATGAAAATGGCCGCCGCCGTCCTGAGGTGGTGCCGGGTTCTGAAGAGACTATTGTCGCCGATGCCGTGGTCGTGGCATTTGGTTTTCAGGCAAGCCCTGCGCCCTGGTTTGAAGGTTCGCGGATTGATCTGAATGAGCGTGACCTGGTGAAAGCCCCCGAGCACGGTCAGTACGCTTTCCAAACCAGCAATGAAAAAATCTTTGCCGGTGGCGATATGGTGCGCGGCTCCGACCTGGTCGTGACCGCTATCTATGAAGGGCGCCAAGCGGCAGAAGGCATCATGAACTACCTGGGCGTTTAAGCGATGAGCAGGCCGTGCTGCTACGGCCTGCTCATGGTGTATGGAAGCAGGCTTCAGCCAGCGATTGTTGGAGGCGGTGCTCAAAACAGAAGCTATGGCTTATCCGATATTGACAGTTCAAATTGAGCCTTGGGGCGTAGTCTGCTATTCTGTCGTCCCATCCTGGTGTGGCTTTCTGTTACGCCTTTTGATCACGTTTCGACAGGTTTTCCATGACACGATATATCTTCGTGACCGGCGGCGTTGTGTCCTCTCTTGGCAAGGGCATCGCGTCGGCCTCGCTGGCGGCGATTTTAGAGGCCCGCGGCCTTAAGGTCACCATGCTCAAGCTCGACCCGTACATCAACGTGGACCCGGGCACCATGAGCCCGTTCCAGCACGGCGAGGTGTTCGTCACTGAGGATGGCGCCGAAACCGATCTGGACCTTGGCCACTACGAACGCTTTATTCGTACCAAGATGACCCAGCGTAATAATTTCACCACTGGCCGTGTTTACGAGCACGTGCTGCGCAAAGAGCGCCGTGGTGATTACCTGGGCGGCACGGTGCAGGTAATTCCGCACATCACTGATGAAATCAAGCAGCGCGTTTATGCCGGCGGTGAAGGCTTTGACGTGGCGCTGGTGGAAATTGGTGGCACGGTCGGCGATATCGAATCGCTGCCGTTTTTGGAATCCATCCGTCAGATTCGCAGCGAGCTGGGCGCTAACCGCGCACTGTTTATGCATTTGACCTTGGTGCCCTATATCAAGACAGCCGGTGAGACGAAAACCAAACCGACTCAGCACAGCGTTAAAGAGCTGCGCTCCATCGGTATCCAGCCGGATATTCTGATTTGCCGTAGCGAAGTTGAGCTGGAAGAGAGCGAGCGTCGCAAAATCGCGTCGTTCACCAACGTTGAAGAGCGTGCGGTCGTTCCGCTTCAGGATGCCGATACGATCTATCGCATTCCGTTGATGCTCCACGAGCACGGCCTGGACGATATCGTGTGCGACAAGCTGCGTCTGGAAGCCGAGCCTGCTGATCTTTCCGAGTGGGTAAAAGTGCTGGATGCCAAGCTAAACCCGCTGAAGTCGGTCAGCATCGCCATGGTCGGTAAGTACATGGAGCTGCTGGATGCGTACAAGTCGCTTAATGAAGCGCTGATCCACGCTGGTATTCAAGGGCGTATCAAGGTCAACGTCGACTACATCGACGCTGAAGACATCGAGCGCCACGGCACTGAGCGTCTGGCAGGTAAAGATGCGATTCTGGTACCTGGCGGCTTTGGTGAGCGCGGCGTGGAAGGCAAAATTCTGACCGCCCAGTTTGCGCGTGAAAATAACGTGCCTTATCTGGGCATCTGCTTAGGTATGCAGGTAGCGGTGATTGAGTTTGCGCGTAACGTGGCGGGTTGGAAAGATGCCAACTCCACCGAGTTTACCCACGATACTCAGCACCCGGTGGTCGGCCTGATTACTGAATGGCTGAACGCTGAAGGTAAAATCGAGCTGCGTGATGCGGCGTCCGATTTGGGCGGCACCATGCGCCTGGGCGGCCAGGTATGCCACCTGACCTCGGGCAGTAAAGCACGCGAAGCCTACGGCTCTGATGAGATTGTCGAGCGCCACCGTCACCGCTTTGAAGTCAATAACCAGTTTATTGATGAGCTGGAAAAAACCGGCCTGGTGATTTCGGGTAAAAGTGTCGATCAGTCACTGGTCGAAATGGTTGAGCTTGCGGATCACCCCTGGTACGTGGCGTGTCAGTTCCATCCGGAGTTTACCTCCACCCCGCGTGACGGGCATCCGCTCTTCTCGGGTTTTGTGAACGCAGCGCTTGAGTACAAAACAGCGCGTACCAGAACTCACACGACACCTCAGGAATAAGGGGGAAGCCAATGTCTTCTCAAGCACCTTTCCAAGAGCGTCATATCAACATTGCCGGCCTAACCGCCGGCAATTCTTTGCCTCTCATGTTGCTGGGAGGCATGAATGTACTGGAGTCGGCAGAACTTGCCGATGAAGTCGCCCAAGCCTACGTTAGCGTGACGCAAAAGCTCGGCATGCCTTATGTGTTTAAGGCAAGCTTTGACAAAGCCAATCGCAGCTCGATTCATTCGTACCGTGGTCCAGGTATCGAGAAAGGCTTGCAGATACTCGCTGACATTAAGTCGCGTTACGGTGTGCCGATCATCACCGATGTCCACGAACCCTGGCAGGCGGCTCAAGCGGCAGAAGTGGCGGATATTATTCAGCTGCCTGCTTTCCTGGCACGTCAGACGGATCTCGTGGTAGCGATGGCCAAAACCGGTGCGGCGATCAATATCAAAAAGCCGCAGTTTCTGGCGCCTCATGAAATGCGCCATATTCTCAGCAAGTTTCAGGAAGCCGGTAATGATCGCCTGATGCTGTGCGAGCGCGGTTCAAGCTTTGGCTATAACAACCTGATTGTCGATATGCTTGGGTTTGGCGATATGAAGCAGACTGGCTACCCAGTGTTCTTCGACGTTACCCATGCGCTGCAACGCCCCGGCGGGCGTGCTGATAGTGCGGATGGGCGGCGTGCCCAGGTCGCCGAGCTTGCCCGTGCAGGCGTTGGCGTCGGGCTTGCGGGGCTGTTTTTAGAAGCGCATCCTGATCCGGATAACGCCAAGTGCGATGGTCCCTGTGCGTTGCCGCTTGACCAGCTTGAGCCATTTTTAACGCAGCTATCTCAGCTTGATTCATTGGTGAAAAATTTTGCGCCGTTGACCATTCGCTGATCACGGCCATCATGCGATACATAACCTTCTAATAGACCGCCAACCAAGGAGACTGTCATGACCAAAATTGTAGATATCAGTGCACTGGAAGTACTCGATTCACGCGGTAACCCGACGGTGCTAGCGCGTGTGCGCCTTGAAAGTGGGGCAACGGGTGAAGCCTGCGCACCCAGCGGTGCTTCGACCGGTTCGCGTGAAGCGCTTGAGCTACGTGACGGTGACAAAGCACGCTATCTCGGCAAAGGTGTACTGACAGCTGTCGATGCGGTCAATGGCAAAATCCGTGAGGCGCTGCTCGGTATGGACGCGCGCGATCAGCGCGGTCTGGACGATGCCATGCTGGCGCTGGATGGCACTGACAACAAAGCCACTCTGGGTGCGAATGCAATTCTCGCGGTATCGCTGGCGGCCGCTAAAGCCGCGGCTAACGCCAAGGGCGTGCCGCTTTATGCACACATTGCCGAGCTTTATGGTCAGCCAGGTCAGTACAGCATGCCCGTGCCGATGATGAACATCATCAACGGCGGCGAGCATGCGGATAACAACGTGGATATTCAGGAGTTTATGGTGCAGCCGGTCGGCGCCAAAAACTTCCGTGAAGGCCTGCGTATGGGCGCTGAAATTTTCCACGCGCTGAAGAAGGTACTGTCTGCCAAAGGCCTGTCTACCTCTGTGGGCGATGAGGGTGGCTTTGCCCCTGACCTGGCGTCCAATGCGGATGCCTTGGCTGTTATCAAGCAAGCGGTGGCGGATGCTGGTTATTCGCTAGGCAGTGATGTCACGCTGGCACTCGACTGCGCGTCGTCTGAGTTCTACAAGGATGGCCAGTACAATCTTTCCGGTGAAGGTAAAAGTTACGATGCACAAGGCTTTACTGACTACCTGGCAGGCTTGTGTGAAGACTATCCGATTGTCTCTATTGAAGACGGTATGGATGAGTCGGATTGGGATGGCTGGAAAGCCCTCACCGACAAGCTGGGCGATAGAGTGCAGCTGGTGGGCGACGATCTGTTCGTTACCAATACCAAAATTCTTAAGCGCGGTATCGACGAGCAGATTGGTAACTCGATTTTGATCAAGTTTAACCAAATCGGTTCGCTGTCTGAAACGCTGGACGCCATCAAGATGGCTCAGGATGCAGGCTTTACTGCGGTTATTTCGCACCGCTCCGGTGAAACAGAAGACACCACCATTGCTGATTTAGCGGTGGGCACCTGTGCAGGCCAGATTAAAACCGGCTCCTTATGCCGCTCTGACCGGGTTGCCAAATATAACCGCTTGTTGGTGATTGAGTCAGAACTTGGCGATGTCGCTTATCCCGGCTTGAAGGCTATCAAGGGCCAATAACGGGATTTGTTAGCTGTCTTGTAAGAAATGTCTCAAGATTTTGTAAGACATGTCCTACAAAAACCGACGAAAATCGCTCGACGTGGGTAGGAAAAGTAGAAAAATTTCGTCTAATTTAAGTTTATCTAATTGATTTTAAGTTGTTTTTTATTGAAGGGCAGGCCACTTAGGCTTGCCCTTTTTGTTATAGGCCGCCTTGAGATGACGTTGTTATCTGCCACAATGCATTCAGGACAGGGGAGGCAGGGATGCTTTAGACAGAATGCAACGCAATGGGGTGTAAACAGGCCCACCGAATGACACACTGAGGTGAATTTCGGTAGGGAAGCGGCCTGAGGAAGTTGACACATGGAGCGGTCAGAGGAAGTGTTTGGAGCGGGCGACCTAAGGGTCGCCTTTTTTTGTGTTTACGTTTTATACCTACTTACGTTGAATACCTGGCAAGAGGGTTGTCCCCGGTGTTTCTTGCAACCGGCCGACGCAACCAGCCAAATGATTCCTAGGTTATAAGTAAAATCCATTTTTATTCTTCTTCGCTATTACTTACCATGGCCCGCAGAATTAGCAGGCTATGTTTCTGCTGCGCTTGTCACACGGTACATCGTTGATGTGCCGTTTTTTGTTATTCAGGAGGTGCGTTACATGCATGGGTTGATTGCGATCAACGTGTTGGTCTTTATACTGGCGATTGCACTGCTGGCGCGCTGGCAGCGGCGTGGTGCCAGCCTGTCTCGCGTGGTGCTTGCAGGCCTGGTCGTTGGGGTGGTGCTTGGCGCGCTATTGCAATGGGGATACGCCGGTTCAGAGGTGCTTGAGGGCACCATCGACTGGGTAAACCTGGTGGGCGGTGGCTATGTCCAACTGTTAAAAATGATCATTATGCCGTTGGTGCTGGTGACCATTTTATCTGCTGTTACGCGCTTACATGATGCCAGTGCGCTGGGCAAGATTAGCCTGGGGGTACTTGGCATGCTCATGCTGACAACGGCGATTTCTGCGGTTATCGGCATTAGCATGACTCAACTGTTTGGATTGTCTGCCGAGGGGCTGGTACAAGGCGCTCGCGAGCTGGAGCGCGGCCAGGCGATTGTCGAGCGCAGTGTTCAGGTGGCAGACCTGACCATCCCACAGCTTCTGCTCTCGTTTATTCCCAGCAATCCGTTTCAGGATTTAGCGGGCGCACGACCCACCTCCATTATCAGTGTGGTGATCTTTGCAACGTTTCTCGGCTTGGCCGCTCTGGGCATCAAGCGTGAAAATGCAGTGATTGGCGACAAGCTTATCGAAGGCATCGATATTGTGCAGAAGTGGATCATGCGTTTGGTGCGCATGGTGATCCGCCTTACGCCCTACGGGGTACTGGCGTTAATGGCCAAAGTGGTTTCTACGTCGAACCTCAACGATATCTTTAATCTGCTCGGATTCGTCGTTGCCTCCTACGTTGGCTTGGCACTTATTCTGGTCATGCATGCGCTATTTTTGATGGGCGCTGGGGTTAACCCCAAACGCTATTTTCAGAAGGTCTGGCCGGTACTCACTTTTGCCTTTACCTCACGTTCAAGCGCGGCCACGATTCCTTTGAATATCGAGGCGCAGGTAGACCGGATTGGCGTACCCCCTGCGATTGCCAACTTTTCCGCCTCCTTCGGAGCGACCATCGGCCAAAACGGCTGCGCGGGGCTTTATCCGGCCATGCTGGCCATGATGATTGCGCCCACGGTGGGGATTGATCCGTTTTCACTGGAGTTTCTGGCAACGCTGGTACTGGTCGTGACGCTGGCCTCTTTCGGCATTGCCGGTGTTGGCGGCGGGGCAACCTTTGCCGCGATCATCGTGCTCTCAACGCTTGACCTACCGATTGCTTTGGCGGGGCTTCTCATCTCGATTGAGCCGTTGATTGATATGGGCCGCACCGCCATCAACGTCAATGGTTCAATGACGGCGGGTACGGTGACCAGCCGTTTGCTCAAGCAGCACGACGCGGCTATTTTTGCTTCCAACGATGACCAGTTGGACGAGCCGAAAGCAGCGTAATCCAACCGGCAAGTTAAGCAAACTACACAAAGCCGCCTTCGGGTGGCTTTTTGCGTTTGTCGAGTGCGTTATCCTTGAAGAGGAGGGACAAGCAGACATAAAAAAACCAGCGCGAACGCTGGTTTTTAAGCCGATGGCTAACGACACGGTGTGTTATCGCTCCAGCTTGTCGATCTTGCCGCTCTTGCCATCCCACTCTTCGGCATCTGGCAAGGCATCTTTCTTTTCAGCGATGTTGGGCCACACTTCGGCCAGCTCAGCGTTGATCTCGATAAACGGTTCTTGCCCATCCGGCAGCTCATCCTCTGAGAAGATGGCTTCGGCCGGGCACTCAGGCTCGCATAGCGCACAATCAATGCACTCATCCGGGTGAATCACCAGGAAGTTGGGGCCTTCATAAAAGCAATCGACCGGGCAAACCTCTACACAGTCGGTGTATTTGCATTGGATGCAGTTTTCGGTAACGACAAACGTCATCGCGCTATCCCTCTTGCGGGACCGGGGGAGGTCCCGGTCATAGGTCAATCATGAATGGTTATAAAACGGCTGTTTCTTATAAGCTAAAAAGTATGGGCGACATTCTAGTGGCGCCCATACCTCACGGCAAGCACTTGGCTATCTTCTCTTGCACCGGTTACAACAAATCTCGCCATTGATAGACCAACGCCAGTGCCTCGCGGGGCGATAAATCATCAATGTCGGCACGCTCCAGTGCTTCTAAAACCGGATGTGGCGCACTGGCAAATAGATCGTTTTGCTGGGGTGACGGGCTATTGGCAGGAGCCTGTTGTGCCGGGCCTGGGCGCGCCTGATGAGTGTCTACATCGCGCTGTTCCAGGGCAATCAACTTTTCACGGGCGCGCTTGATAACGTGGCTTGGAACACCGGCTAGTTGGGCGACCTGTAAGCCGTAGCTTTGGCTAGCCGGGCCTGCCTCAATGCGATGCATAAACACAATGCTATCGCCATGCTCTGTAGCGGTTAAATGAATGTTTTCCACGCCTTCGGCCTGCTCGGGAAGGGCGGTCATTTCAAAGTAGTGTGTAGCAAAGAGCGTCAGTGCCTGCGCCTGCGCCAAGTGCTCAGCGCTTGCCCAGGCCAGGGAAAGTCCGTCGAAAGTACTGGTGCCCCGGCCGATTTCATCCATCAGCACCAGGCTATGCTCTGTGGCATTGTGCAAAATATTAGCCGTTTCGGTCATCTCGACCATAAAGGTGGAGCGCCCACCGGCAAGGTCATCCGAGGAGCCTATGCGGGTGAATATCCGGTCGACAGGACCAATCTCAGCCGCATCGGCAGGCACAAAGCTACCGCTATGGGCTAGCAGCGCGATTAAGGCGGTCTGGCGCATATAGGTCGATTTACCGCCCATATTGGGGCCGGTAATAATCAGCATGTGACGATCAGGCGACAGCACAACGTCATTGGGCACAAACGGCTTGTCGCTGACTTGTTCTACCACTGGGTGGCGGCCAGCGGTAATGCTAATGCCGGTCGCGTCGCTCAGGGTCGGGCGCACCCAGTTAAGCGCATCGGCACGTTCGGCAAATGCACACAGTACATCAAGTTCGGCAAGCGCCCGGGAAGTGCTTTGTAGCGCCATGAGATGTTCGTTGAGTTCGCTTAGCAGGCGTTCATACAGCCACTTTTCACGGGTCAGTGCGCGTGACTTGGCGGAAAGCGCTTTGTCCTCAAACTCCTTGAGCTCGGGGATAATAAACCGCTCGGCATTTTTCAACGTTTGGCGGCGGATGTAATCAGCCGGTGCTTGCTGGGCCTGGGAGCGGGGGAGCTCTATAAAGTAGCCGTGCACCCGGTTGTAACCCACCTTGAGGTTGGCAAGGCCAGTACGCTCACGCTCACGTAACTCCAGTTGAACCAGGTAGCTGCCAGCGTTTTCGGCCATGCCGCGATGTTCGTCAAGCTCGGCATCATAGCCATCGGCAATCACACCGCCATCGCGGATCACCACCGGTGGGTTCTCGATCAACGCCCGGCTCAACTGGTCGGCGATATCTGGATAGGGGCGAATATGCGGACGCAAATTATCCAGCGTACTGCCGCTTTCTACGCCACCTAACTGCTGCTCAAGTGCTGGCAACGTATTAAGGGCGTCTCTTAAGCGGGCCAGGTCGCGTGGGCGGGCGCTATAGAGCGCGACGCGGGCCAAAATACGCTCTACATCACCCACATCATTGAGTGTGTCGCGTAGCGTCATGTATGCAGCATCGAGGCTTAAAAGTGCCACCCCCGCCTGGCGACCCTGCACGGTTTCACGCTGGCGTAGGGGGCGATTCAACCAGCGCTTTAAAAGCCGCGACCCCATGGCGGTGGTGCAGGTGTCCAGTACGCTGGCAAGCGTGTTGTCCGTGCTACCGCCAAGGTTGATATCGATCTCTAAATTACGCCGGCTGGCAGCATCAATGACCACCGCATCATCACGGTTTTCAACGCTGAGTGCCGTTACGTGGGGCAAGCGCGAACGTTGAGTATCACGGGCATAATCAATCAGTACCCCGGCGGCCACCAGGGCGGTGGTAAGGTGGGCGCAGCCAAACCCACGTAGGTCCTGAACTTCAAATTGGTCGCACAGGCTGCGATTGGCGCTTTCCAAATCAAACAGCCACTCGCCCTGGCGACGCAAGCTGCGCTTCTGCGACCACACGTCGGGTAGTGTCAGGCTCTCAGGAACCAGTAGTTCGGCAGGTGAAAGGCGGGTCAGCTCGGCAAGCATTTCGGCTTCGCTCTCGACTTCCAGCACGCTAAAACGCCCGCTGGATAGCTCAAGCCACGCAAGCCCCCAGCGGTCACTGCCGGGTGCCAACGCAACCAGCACGTTGTCGCGCCGGGCATCCAGGAGCGCCTCATCATGCAGTGTGCCGGGTGTTACGATGCGCACGACTTGCCGCTCAACCGGACCCTTGCTGGTTGCCGGGTCACCAATTTGCTCGCAAATGGCCACGGATTCACCGGTAGCCACCAAGCGGGCCAGGTAGCCTTCGGCGCTATGATAAGGAACGCCCGCCATCGGGATGGGTTTGCCACCGGATTGGCCGCGCTGGGTAAGCGTGATATCCAACAGCGCAGCTGCGCGCTTGGCATCATCAAAAAACAGCTCGTAGAAGTCCCCCATCCGGTAGAACAGAAGGACGTCAGGGTGTTCGCGTTTGATCTTCAAATACTGCGTGATCATGGGCGTATTGGGGGGGATGGCCTGTGACATGGGCGTCCTGATTGAGCGTGGCGTAAGCGCATTTCGCTTACGGCATGTTCATTAAATAAAAGCGTTAAATACGTTCTTTGAGCGATTTCGTTGAGAAAGCTAAACGCAGTATTCTACGCTGACTGATATCTTACATGAAGGAGCGACCATGACGCCCAGCATAACGAGCCTAAAAAATCTGGATTTGTCCCTGCTGGCGCAGCGGCTTGGAAAGCTTTGCCAGCAGTTGGATATAGAGGTGACCACGGCAGAGTCGTGTACCGGTGGCGGCATTGCCAGTGCGATCACCTCGGCTGCAGGCAGCTCGGCCTACTTCACAACGGGTTACGTGACGTATGCTAATGCGGCTAAAACGCGGCTGATCGGCGTCTCAGACGTTACACTACACGCCCATGGCGCTGTCAGTGAAGCGGTGGTGAATGCCATGGTAGCCGGTGCCTGCCGTGATAGTGGCGCGCAGTTGGGCGTAGCGGTCAGTGGTGTGGCAGGCCCCGGGGGCGGCAGCGATGAAAAGCCGGTGGGTACGGTGTGGTTGGCCTGGGGCGATGTTAATCACCAGGACGCCAAATGTTTTCATTTTCCCGGTGATCGCCAAGCGGTACGCGAGCAGGCCGTTCGCGAGGCGTTGGCAGGGCTGGTGGCGCGCCTGGATATGTTGGCTGAGGGTCAGGAAGAGAAATAATCGTTAAAAACCACGTTGAGGATTTGTTTAGCGACGAATTTTTGGCATAATACTGGTTAATTATACAGTCTGTGATGAGGGTGTTTGCATGGCTCAGGATGACAACCGTACGAAAGCGCTAAACGCCGCACTTAGTCAGATCGATCGTCAGTTTGGTAAAGGCACGGTGATGCGCTTGGGTGACGCGCCTCGCGTTGTGATGCCGTCAGTCTCCACTGGCTCGCTGGGGCTGGATATTGCGCTTGGCATTGGAGGATTACCCTTTGGCCGAGTAGTCGAAATCTTTGGCCCTGAATCCTCCGGTAAAACCACCCTGACGCTTTCCGTGATTGCTCAAGCACAGAAGCAGGGCAAGGTGTGTGCGTTTGTTGATGCCGAGCATGCGCTTGATCCAAGCTATGCGGAAAAACTGGGTGTTAACCTCGATGATCTGCTGGTTTCCCAGCCAGACACGGGTGAACAGGCGCTTGAAATCACCGATATGCTGGTGCGCTCAGGCGGCGTTGACGTGATTATTATCGACTCCGTGGCAGCGCTTACTCCGCGTGCGGAGATCGAAGGGGAGATGGGGGATACCCACGTAGGCCTGCAAGCACGTTTGATGTCTCAGGCGCTGCGTAAAATCACCGGTAATATTAAAAACGCCAACTGTTTAGTGGTCTTTATCAACCAGATTCGCATGAAAATCGGCGTTATGTTTGGTAGCCCGGAAACCACCACAGGCGGTAACGCACTGAAATTCTACTCCAGTGTTCGGTTGGATATTCGCCGCACCGGCTCGGTGAAATCGGGCGATGAAGTCACCGGTAACGAAACGCGCGTTAAAGTAGTTAAAAACAAGGTAGCACCGCCGTTCCGTCAGGCCGAGTTCCAGATTCTTTACGGCAAGGGTATCTACCATGCCGGTGAGGTGGTCGACTTGGGCGTACAGTGCAACCTGGTCGACAAGGCGGGTGCCTGGTATAGCTATAAAGGCAGCAAAATCGGTCAGGGCAAGGCAAACGCGGCTCAGTACCTTGAAGAGCATCCGGCCATTATGGAGGAGATCGAAAGCCAGATCCGCGAACAGTTGCTTGCCAAGCCTGACCCCAAGAAAGAAGAGGCATCGGCTGCTGATGTTGCCGCCGATGCTGACGACGACCTGCTGTAACGCTTATGTTTGCTTCGTCACGTGATGCCACCCCACGCGACATCGCACTACAGCTGCTATCTCGGCGCGAGTACTCTCGCGCTGAGATAGCGCAAAAGCTAAAACAAAAAGCCGTTGATACCGCTGACATTGAGGCGTGCCTGGACACCCTTGAAGAGCAGGGGCTTCAGTCAGACGTCCGCTTTGCTGAAAGCTTTATCCGTTCACGCATTATGCGCGGTCAGGGCGTGATACGGATTAAAGGCGAGCTGCGTCAACGCGGCATCAGCCAGGAAATAGTGGCAGAAACCCTCGCTACCGTAGAAGAGAATGAAGGTGTCGATTGGTTTGAACTGGCCAGTGATACCTTATCGCGACGCTTTTCCTCCCCCGGTGAATCCCCCAAAGAGCGGGCCAAACGAGAGCGCTTTCTAGCGTCACGAGGCTTCGATTTTGAACAAATTCGTTACGCGCTCTCTTGCCTGTAAAGCCTTCTTTCATCACTATTGTGGGTTATCGATTTCTGACGTCTTTAGCTCTTAGCCATTAACTGCCGCTTTAGTCGTTAGACAACTGCGCTATAATGGCGCATTTGCGACCCCAGCGGGTAGCGGCGACAGCGCCCTGGGGCATCATGCTTTATTGTTACGGATACCCTATGAGAAGCGCAGAGATTAGACAGGCCTTTTTATCCTTTTTCGAAGAGCAAGGGCATACCATTGTGCCCACAAGCTCTCTGGTGCCAGGTAACGACCCGACATTGCTGTTTACCAACGCGGGCATGGTGCCGTTCAAAGATGTGTTTCTTGGCCGTGACCCACGCCCTTATGTGCGTGCCACCTCATCTCAGCGCTGCGTGCGTGCCGGTGGCAAGCATAACGACTTGGATAACGTTGGCTATACCGCACGCCACCATACGTTTTTTGAGATGCTGGGTAACTTCAGCTTTGGTGATTACTTCAAGCGGGACGCTATCCGCTTTGCGTGGACGTTTTTAACCGAAACGCTGGGTCTGCCTAAAGAGAAGCTGTGGGTCACCGTGCATATTAGCGATGATGAGGCCGAGCGCATCTGGAAAGATGAAATCGGCATCGACCCGGAGCGCTTCTCCAGGCTGGATGAAGATAACTTCTGGCAAATGGGCGATACCGGCCCCTGCGGCCCCAGCTCAGAAGTTTTCTTTGATCACGGCCCTGACGTATGGGGTGGTCCTCCCGGTAGCGCGGACGAAGATGGCGACCGCTACATTGAGATCTGGAACCTGGTCTTTATGCAGTTTGATCGCGATGCCCAGGGCACGCTGAACCCGCTGCCCAAGCCCTCTATTGATACCGGCATGGGGCTTGAGCGGGTAGCGGCCGTTATGCAGGGCGTGCACTCCAACTACGAGATCGACCTGTTCCAGAATTTGCTCCAGGCGGCCGCCAAGGCGACCGGGCATGCCGATATGGCAACGCCTTCGCTACGCGTTATTGCGGACCATATTCGTTCGTGTGCATTTTTAATCGCCGACGGCGTGCTGCCTTCAAATGAAGGCCGTGGTTATGTGCTGCGGCGCATTATCCGCCGAGCGGTTCGTCATGGTCACAAGCTGGGTGCCACCAAGCCGTTCTTCTATACCCTGGTGGATGCACTGGATGCCGAGATGGGCGATGCCTATCCCGAACTGCGTGAGGCGAGTGCTCAAATTGCCCGTATTTTGCTGAAAGAAGAGGAGCAGTTTGCGCGCACGCTGGACCACGGCATGGGCTTATTGAACGCTGCTCTTGAGGAGCTTGATGGCAACGTGCTGTCGGGTGAAACCGTGTTCAAGCTGTATGACACGTACGGTTTCCCGTTTGACCTTACGGCGGATGTTTGCCGTGAGCGCGGTGTGACGTTGGATGAAGTTGGTTTCCAGCGCGAGCTTGACGCTCAGCGCGAGCGTGCCCGTGCGGCCAGCCAGTTTGGCGCCGACTACAGCGCCTCTATTGAGCTGGATGGCGAAACCCAGTTTACGGGGTATGACCAGCTTGAAGATCAGTCCACGGTAACTGCTATTGTGGATAGCGAAGGCAACGCCCTTGTCGCGCTGGAAGCAGGCCAGAAAGGCACTGTCGTATTAGATCGTACCGCGTTTTATGGTGAATCGGGCGGCCAGGTGGGTGATACCGGCTACTTATACGTAGAGGGCGGCCGCTTCGAAGTTACCGATACACAAAAGCAGAACGGTCATCATCTGCACCAGGGCGTGATGATAGAAGGCACGTTGAACGTGGGAGCCAGCGTTCGTGGCGAGGTTGATGCCAGCTTGCGCTCTGCGACCATTCGCAACCACTCGGCCACTCACCTGCTGCACAAAGCCTTGCGCATGGTGTTGGGCGATCACGTACAGCAGAAAGGCTCGCTGGTAAATGCTGAACGTCTGCGCTTCGATTTCAGCCACTTCGAGCCTCTGAGTGCTGATCAGTTGGCAGAGGTGGAGCGTCTGGTTAACGAGCAGATCCTTGCTAATGCGCCGACGTACGTTGAGCAGATGAGCCTGGAGCAAGCCAAGGCCAAAGGGGCTGCGGCGTTGTTTGAAGCCAAGTATGCGGAAAATGTTCGCGTATTGACGATCGGTGCTGACGGCTTTTCGATTGAACTGTGTGGCGGTACTCACGTTGCACGAAGTGGTGATATCGGCTGCTGCCATATCGTCAGTGAAGTAGGTATTGCCTCTGGCGTGCGGCGCATCGAAGCCATTACCGGCGAGAATGCGTTGGCCTATTTCCGCGAGCAGGAAGCGCGCGTGCAGCGGTTGGGTGATCGCTTGAAAACCAAGCCCGAGCAGGTGGAAGCCCGCGTCGAGTCATTGGTCGAGCGTAATCGCAGCCTGGAAAAAGAGCTTGAGCAGTTGAAGGCTAAGCTGGCAAGCGCTGCGGGTAGCGACATGCTGAGCCAGGCGCAGGAGATCGGCGGCGTTAAGCTGCTGGCGACTCAGTTGGAGGGAGTATCCGGTAAGGATCTGCGTGGCGTGCTCGACCAACTTAAAAACAAGATTGGCTCTGGCGTTATTATCCTGGGCGTTGCCGATGAGGCGGCGGGCAAGGTAAGCCTGATTGCAGGCGTGACTCAAGACCTGACCGAGCGCGTTAAAGCCGGTGAGCTGGTTAACCATGTCGCCTCTCAAGTTGGCGGTAAAGGCGGTGGTCGTGCTGACATGGCGCAGGCGGGTGGCAGTCAGCCAGAAGCGCTGGCTGGCGCGTTAAGTAGCGTCCCCGCGTGGCTGGAAAACATACTTAGCTAATCACAAAGGCCGGTGGCAATTATCTGCAACCGGCCTTTTGCTAACGTAATATAACTACTTTCATCCTCCATTCCCGAACGAATAGGAAAAAACGGCATATGGCACTATACGTACAGAAGTTCGGTGGCACCTCGGTAGGTTCTGTTGACCGTATCAAAGCCGTGGCGGAAAAGGTCAAGGGCTTTCGTGACCAGGGCCACCAGGTCGTGGTCGTGGTCTCCGCCATGAGCGGAGAGACCAACCGGTTGACCGATATGGCCAATGCGCTTAATGATGACCCTGCCCCGCGTGAAATGGATATGCTGCTCTCGACCGGTGAGCAGGTAACTATTTCATTACTCGCCATGGCGCTCCAGCAGGTTGGCGTTGCGGCCACTTCGCACACCGGTGCCCAGGTCGGTATTCATACTGACAATGCTTACACCAAAGCGCGTATTCAGCGCATTGAAACCGAAGACCTTAAGGCTGACCTCGACGCAGGCAAGGTCGTGGTTGTGGCTGGTTTTCAGGGCGTTGATGAAGACGGCAATATCACTACGCTAGGACGTGGTGGCTCGGACACTACCGGGGTGGCGCTTGCTGCGGCACTCGGCGCCGATGAGTGCCAGATCTATACTGACGTTGATGGGGTTTACACCACTGACCCCCGCGTATGCACCAAGGCACAGCGCCTGGAGTGCATTACGGTGGAAGAAATGCTGGAGCTTGCAAGCCTGGGCTCCAAAGTGCTGCAAATTCGTGCGGTAGAGTTTGCGGGCAAGTACAACGTTCCCCTACGGGTACTGTCGAGCTTTGAAGATGGCCCCGGTACCCTAATTATTGCAGATGCTGACCAAGACGAGGACTCCATGGAAGAACCGCTGATTTCCGGTATCGCGTTTACCAAAAATGAAGCCAAGCTGACACTGCTGCACACGCCCGATGTACCAGGTGTTGCGTCGCGCATTCTTGGCCCTATCGCTGATGCCAACATTGAAGTCGATATGATCGTGCAGAACGTAGCACCGGCGGGTGACTACACCGACTTTACCTTCACCGTGGCGAAGGGCGACTACAAGACCACCAAGAAGCTGCTTGAAGAAACGGTCATTCCTGACCTGGGCGGCGGTGAGCTGCGTGGCGATGACAATATCGCCAAGGTATCCCTGGTCGGTGTTGGCATGCGCTCTCACGCCGGTGTTGCCTCGAAGATGTTCCGCGTTTTGGCTGATGAAAACGTCAATATCCGTATGGTTTCCACCTCTGAAATTAAAATCTCAGTGGTGATTGATGAAAAGCATATGGAACTTGCCGTTAACGCGTTACACAAGGCATTTGGCCTGGATAAGTCAGACATAGAATCTGAATAACATTTCTGCCTTAAACCTTCTACGCTGAAAAGGTACTCGCTACTTGCTGGTGGTGAGCTTTCTTTCAACGGGAGGTTTGGGTGTCATGGAGTCAGAGGCATTGGTTAGCGCGCCGCTATGCCGCATAATGGCTTAGTGGCGCCTCTGGTGGACACAACCCGTTGTATAAAACGTCTGAGAAGGAGATCAGCCATGCTCATCCTAACCCGCCGAGTTGGCGAAACATTGATGATAGGTGATGAAATCACCGTCACAGTGTTAGGTGTGAAAGGTAATCAAGTGCGTATCGGCGTCAATGCGCCGAAAGACGTGGCTGTACACCGTGAAGAGATCTATCAGCGCATCCAGCGCGAGCGTAGCAGTGAAGAAAGCGAAGCAGAATAAATGGTCGCTTTTATCGCGCCCAATACAGGGCGTATCAACGGTAAGATGAAGCTGGCGCGAAAAAAATCGGCATAGGACTAGACAGCAGTCGCTGAAATCGGTAACATTCGCGCCGTGCTGTTGAGGAGAGGTGGCCGAGTGGCTGAAGGCGCTCCCCTGCTAAGGGAGTATAGGGTTTATAGCCCTATCGAGGGTTCGAATCCCTCTCTCTCCGCCAGCCGCACATTAGAAGATGCGCCCGTAGCTCAGCTGGATAGAGTACCTGACTACGAATCAGGGGGTCGGAGGTTCGAATCCTCCCGGGCGCGCCATCTTCTAACCTGATGTAAGGCGGAAGCCTATAAGTATTTCATTACAAGTATTTAAGCATAAGCACTTCATCATGTTTAGTAATGAGTATTTACATCACTAAAGCGCCCGTAGCTCAGCTGGATAGAGTACCTGACTACGAATCAGGGGGTCGGAGGTTCGAATCCTCCCGGGCGCGCCAGATTCTAAACCCGTTCTCTTTTATGAGAGCGGGTTTTCTGTTTTCTAGCCTGACCAGGGCGGCTCGCGCTTTGGTTTTGGATCGTTTTAAGCGCCCCGCATTGCGAGGGCGCTTTTTTTTGGTCAATGCGCTTGCTTAGTGGCAGCTGACAGCCGCCTCAGGGTGCGCTGTGTCGATGACCAGGCTTTTAAGCAGGGTATCAAGGTCTGTTAGGCGTTTAACGCGCTGAAAGTGCTGGTTGGCTTCTTCATTGCCCTGACGCATCTGTGCGAGCCACTGCTTTACCAGCGAGACCACAACTCGGTCGGGTAGATGCTGCCGCTGAAGGTGCGCGTACTCCTTGATCACGCTGGCACGCATTGGCCATGTGGTTTCAGGCAGTCGTTCGCCGGTTCGCTGCCAGTGCCGGATACGTGGCGCAAGCCAGGGGTCTGCTAGCGCGCTACGGCCTAACATCACATCTCTGCAGCCTGACAGGGTGCGCGCTTTCCAGTACGCCTCCAGCGTCCATATATCGCCATTGGCAACCACGGGTATCGATACCTGCTGGCGCACTCGGCCGATCCACTCCCAGTGGGCCGGAGGGCGATAGCCTTCATCACGTGTGCGGCCGTGAACAACCAGACGAGCGGCACCGCCTGCCTGGGTCGCCTGGGCGCAGGCGACGGCTAAGCGCCGGTCTGAAAAGCCCAGGCGGATTTTAGCAGTGACCGGAATTTGGCCCTCAAGTGCTTCGGAGACGGCCTTCACTGCGTGGTAGACGCGTTCAGGGCGGCGTAGTAACGAGGCGCCTCCATCATGCCGATTAACCAGCTTGGCCGGGCAGCCGAAATTCAAGTCCACGCTGACAGCACCCAGCGCTAGCGCCTGGCGAGCGTTTTCAGCCAGCGCCTTGGGGTCAGAGCCAAGCAGTTGCAAATGCACGGGAATGCCGCTGGCGGTCGCAACAGGGCGGTTGGTAAGCTCAGGGCAGTGCTTGTAAAACACTCGGGGCGGGAGGCGCGTGTCGACCACGCGGACAAATTCGGTAACGGTCCAATCAAAGCCTGCCTCACGCGTTAATAAGTCGCGGGTGAGGGCGTCGATAACGCCCTCCATCGGGGCGAGGCCAATTTTTCCGTTTTGTAGTAAATTAACAACCATGACTTCCACTATGGCGCGATTGCGTTTTATGCTGGGTGTGGCAGGTTAGTGTATTACTTTGACGGCGCCAAGGGACTTTTAGAACCCTTTAAGCGTTAATTTATGCTCTACAACAAGAGAGACATTATGCAGAATGCAGAACTACTCCAGGAGGGGCTCGCAATTATGGGGCTTGGGATGGGCTTTGTTTTTGTTTTTCTTACTATTTTAGTCATTAGCGTTACGTTGATGTCAAAACTGTTAGGACGTTTTCAGCCGACGCCTGTGCCGACGTTAGCAGGTACAAAGCCTTCGTCTGCTCCCGCGTTGAGTGGCGAGGACGAGGAAGTGACTGCAGTTATCAGTGCTGCGGTGCATCGTTACCGCTCATTAAAGCGTCACTAATCGGTAATTTTTTAGTCAGCCTATCCCCTTATTTGCCTTTATTTTGTTAGTTTTACTACATATCAATAATTTTAACGTGTGAGCTACTGCTATGAATGAGACAAAACGCCCGCTGGGAATTACCGATGTGGTACTGCGTGATGCCCATCAATCACTGTTTGCGACCCGCTTGCGTCTGGACGATATGCTGCCCATCGCTGAAAAGCTGGATCGTGTTGGCTACTGGTCGCTAGAGACCTGGGGTGGCGCCACCTTTGATGCATGCATTCGTTATTTAGGCGAAGACCCATGGGAGCGTATTCGGGCATTAAAAGAGGCGATGCCCAATACGCCTCAAGCCATGCTACTGCGTGGTCAAAATCTGTTGGGCTATCGCCACTATGCGGATGACGTAGTCGATAAGTTTGTCGAACGGGCCAAAACCAACGGCGTTGATGTGTTCCGTGTGTTTGATGCCATGAATGACCCGCGCAACCTGAAGCGCGCGATTAAAGCGGTTCGTCAGGTGGGTGGGCATGCGCAGGGCACTATTTCCTACACGGTAAGCCCGGTACATACCCTGGATAGCTGGGTCGATCTAGCGACCAATATTGCCGAAATGGGCGCAGACTCGCTGGCTATCAAGGATATGGCGGGGCTGTTAACGCCTTACACCGCATTTGAGCTGGTAACGCGGCTGAAGAAAAATCTGTCTATTCCTGTTCACCTGCATTGCCATGCCACGACAGGACTTTCCACTTCCACCATTCTTAAGGCAGTCGAGGCCGGTATCGATAACGTCGATACCGCGATTTCGTCCATGTCGATGACGTATGGACATAGCCCCACAGAGTCCGTTGTTGCGATGCTCAAGGATACCGACCGTGATACCGGGCTGGACCTTGAACTGTTGGAAGACATCGCGGGCTATTTCCGTGAAGTACGTAAAAAGTACGCTGCTTTTGAAGGTTCGTTACGCGGCATCGATTCGCGCATTCTGGTGGCCCAGGTGCCAGGCGGCATGCTGACCAATATGGAAAGTCAGCTGAAAGAGCAGGGTGCGGGCGACAAGCTGGACGATGTGCTTGGCGAAATTCCTCGTGTGCGTGAAGACCTGGGATTTATTCCGCTGGTGACGCCCACGTCGCAAATCGTCGGTACCCAAGCGGTAATGAACGTGATGATGGGCGAGCGTTACAAGTCCATTTCCAAAGAGGTGCAGGCGCTGCTGAAAGGCGAATACGGCGCGGCACCCGCCCCCTTTAATACCGAGCTTCAAGCCCGCGTGCTGGAGGGCGGTCAGCCGATTACCTGTCGCCCGGCGGATAACCTTGCACCTGAAATGCAAAAGCTGGCGGCAGAGCTTAAAGAGAAAGCCGGCGCCGAGCAGGTACGCTTGGCAGAGGGCGAGTGTGAAATAGATGATGTCCTCACCTACGCCTTGTTCCCGCAAATCGGTCTGAAGTTTCTTAAAAATCGTGATAACGCGGACGCTTTCGAACCTGCGCCCCAGGTGGCTGGTAGCGAGCCTGCCAAGCCTCCGGTGGTTACTCAAGACAGTGCGCCAGAGGCGGCACGTGGCCCTGAAACCTATACCGTAAAGCTCAATGGCAAAGCGTTTGTAGTGGAAGTTTCTGAAGGCGGCGATATTGGCCAGGTGCAAGAGCAGTCGCCTGCGCCTGCGGCGAGCCCCGCCCCGGCGGCCAGCCGTGGTGAAGCCATAGAAGCACCGCTTGCTGGCAATATCTTCAAGGTGAATGTGCGCCCTGGCGACCAAGTAGCGGATGGGGAAGTGGTCATCATTCTTGAAGCTATGAAAATGGAAACCGAAATTCGCGCCAGCAGTGCCGGCACGGTATCGAAAGTCAATGTTAGTGAAGGCGACAGCGTAGCTGTTGGCGACGTACTGATTGAGCTTTAAGGGCCTCGGGAATGGATAAGCTAGTCACGTTATGGGAGGGCTCGGGGCTTTATAACCTTGAGCTTGGCCAGGTGGTCATGATCGGGGTCGGGCTGCTGCTGCTCTATTTGGCGATCCATAAGAAATTTGAGCCGCTGTTGTTGGTGCCGATTGGTTTTGGGGGGATTCTTGCCAATATTCCCGAAGCTGGCCTTGCGATTTCAGCGCTGGACCAGGCCATTGAGGTTGGCAAGCCTGCCGTGCTTCAGCAGGTTGGTGCCGCGCTGGGCGTAATGCTGGATCCTTTGGCAGGTATTGATGCGTGGCGTGAAACGCTCAAAGTGGTTGCCCATGGTGAGGTAGCGCCAGAGCAGCTGCGTGCCGCTAAGGATATTGCGACAAGCGTCGGTTACAGCAATGGCATGCTGTATAACTTCTATTCAGTGGCCATTGCATCGGGTATCGCGCCGCTGTTGATCTTTATGGGCGTGGGCGCCATGACTGACTTTGGCCCGCTGCTTGCCAACCCTCGTACGCTGTTTCTAGGTGCTGCGGCCCAGTTTGGTATTTTCGCCACGCTGTTTGGTGCTGTTGTGCTGACCTCCATGGGCATCATGGACTTCTCGCTGAACCAGGCGGCAGCGATCGGGATTATCGGCGGCGCCGATGGGCCAACGTCTATCTATGTGTCCAGCGTGCTTGCGCCAGAGCTATTGGGTGCTATCGCGGTGGCGGCCTACGCGTACATGGCGCTGGTGCCGTTAATCCAGCCACCTATCATGCGGCTGTTAACCACTGAAAAAGAGCGTCAGATAAAAATGACGCAGCTGCGGCCCGTCTCCAGGCTGGAAAAAGTGATTTTTCCACTCATGCTGTTGATCTTGGTCGCGCTGTTTCTACCCGACGCAGCACCGCTTCTGGGGATGTTCTGCTTTGGTAATTTGATGCGCGAATGCGGCGTGGTAGAGCGGCTTTCGGATACCGCCCAGAACGCGCTGATCAACATCGTGACGATCGTTCTAGGGCTTTCTGTTGGCTCAAAGCTGATGGCGGAAAGCTTCTTGACGGTGGAAACCCTCGGGATTCTGGGGCTGGGTATCGTGGCCTTCGGAATTGGTACCGCCGCCGGCGTGTTAATGGCCAAGCTGATGAACCTAATGAGCCGTATGCCGATTAATCCGCTGATAGGTGCTGCCGGGGTATCTGCTGTGCCTATGGCGGCGCGCGTGGCTAATAAGGTCGGTCTGGAATCCAATCCGCATAACTTCTTGTTGATGCATGCGATGGGGCCAAACGTGGCAGGGGTAATTGGTTCTGCCGTGGCTGCCGGGGTAATGATTAAATATTTGGGATAAATAGACAGGATTGACGGGGAAGCAGAAGTGCCCCATGCACGGCTTACGGTTTACACCGTAAGCCGTTTTTGGTTTAGGGGGCGGGTGCGTTTACCGGAGTAACGTCCAGCGTGCACTTTAGGCGATTTTCCAAGGGGGAAAGGTCGAACGTATGGTCGCGGGGCCAGCCAATGGTGAGCTGAACACCTTCGCCATCGTAGTTGACGTGTTCAATGGGGATGGCCTTTTCGTCGCACCAGGCGCGGGCGATAGCCTCGCTGGCAAAGGTAAGGCGTAGCGTGTAGGCGTCTCGCTCAATCACTTCACGCGTCGGTAAGGTTTCCAACGCATGGCTGATGGCTTGAGCGTAAGCCCGTGCCAGCCCGCCGGTGCCTAGCTTGGTGCCGCCGAAGTAGCGCGTCACGACACCGCCGATTTCACCCATTTGGCTGCCTTGAAGTACCTGGTACATTGGCCGACCGGCCGTGCCGCCCGGCTCGCCATCATCGGAAAAACCAATCAGTGTTTGCTCCCCGGGCGGCCCAGCAATATAAGCCGTACAGTGATGGCTGGCATTGGGGTGAGCAGCTCTTGCCGCTTCAAGAAGTGCACTAAAAGCGGCCACATCTGGCGCATGGCATAGCCACGCCAGAAACTGGCTTTTTTCGACCTCTATTTCGGCGGTATGCCACTGCGAGGCAGCTAAATCAGGAACTTGATAACGCAATCAGTGCTCCATAAGGCCATAAGAATTGGCAGCAAGGTCGTTGGCACTATCCTGCGCCACACCCATTACCATTCCTAACACTTGAATATCGCGATTGTGCAAAAAGAGATCCGGCGCTTGGGTGTCGGCAGGCCATAAATGTACGCCAAAGCGACTGATCGAGAGCTGCTTCAACGCAACAGGCTGCTGATTGATGTGAGCGACGGCGGTTTCTTCGTGGGTATCGCATTGAAAACGCCGAATAATAATGACATCTCCATCAAACAAGTTGCAATCACGCATTCGGTTGCCGCGTATTTTGAGGGCGTAGGTATTGTGCCGCGTTCTGCGTGGTGCTGTTTTAAAGGCGCGTGCCGATTGAATGCCTTTAGGTGCGCAGGACGCGCTGCTCAATACGGTAGAACCGGCGTGAGTTGGTGCTGACATCGATATATTCATAGGAAATTCTCCAATGCAGCGCCCTTTCCCTAGGCGTTTAGTAGTGGCAAGCCAGCAGGTTGTTGGCATGTCTTTTCATACAGTGTTTTAGTATACAGCTGTTTTTGCATACAGTGGTAGTGCTGTTTTTATCCAGTGCCTTTGGCTACTCAAGATGCTGGTTCCGTCGGCACGCTTGATGCATTCTCACGGCCGCTGCGATTGGCTGGAGATAACGTGGCTTTCCGTGTAGAGTTTTGGCTAACTATCAACCTGTTGGGAGACGCCTTTGAGCCTGTGCCTGCAAGCACGACAACTAGCCTGCGAGCGTGATGGGCGCTGGCTATTTGAAGGGCTCGATCTCACGATTCGCAGCGGTGACATCGTTCGAATTGAAGGCCCCAATGGCAGCGGCAAGACCACGCTGTTAAAGCTGCTGGCAGGTCAACTGAGTGATTACCAAGGCGAGCTTTTCTGGAACGGCGCGCCACTTCGCAAGGTGCGTGAACATTATCTGGCCAACCTGCTGTATCTGGGACATTCACTAGGCATCAAGGCCGGGCTTTCACCGCTTGAAAACCTGGCCTGGTACCAGGCGCTAAGCGGCGAGCGGGGTAATGAATCGCAGCGCCTGAGCGCTTTGGAGCAAGTAGGGCTTGGCGGCTTTGAGGACGTATTGGCCGGCCAGCTGTCGGCGGGTCAGCAGCGCCGTGTGGCGCTGGCCCGGTTAACGCTGACGCGTCGTCCACTCTGGGTGCTTGACGAGCCGTTTTCCGCCATTGACCACCAAGGCGTAGCCGCGCTTGAAGCGCAGCTTTCAGCTCACGCTCAAGCTGGGGGGAGCATTCTGGTAACCACTCACCATGGGCTGAATGCTTCGCCCGCCGCTCGCTGTATTCAACTGGGATAGACAATGACGCAGGGGCAGAAGGCGACCACTACACTACTTGAAACGCCGGTGCCGGGCGGGCTGTGGATCGCCTTTACCGCTACCCTGAAGCGTGATGTAACACTGATGTTCAGACGCCGCGGCGAGCTGTTCAATCCGCTGGTCTTCTTCGCGCTGGTGATAACGCTGTTTCCAATCGGCATTTCACCCGACCGCACCGTACTTGCGCTGATCGCGCCAGGTCTTTTGTGGGTAGCGGCGCTTCTGGCGGCGCTTTTGTCGCTGGATAGCCTGTTTCGCACCGATTATGACGACGGCAGCCTTGAGCAGATGCTGCTCGCGCCTCAGCCGCTAGCCGCGCTTAGCCTGGCCAAGGTACTTGCCCACTGGTTGTTGACCGGGCTGCCGCTGGCACTGGTCGCGCCGCTTCTAGGTGTGACGCTGGCCCTGCCTCCGGGCAGCTATGTGGTGCTTGCGCTTTCGCTTTTGCTGGGCAGCGCCAGTTTGAGCCTGCTTGGCGCGATTGGTGCGGCGTTGACCGTCGGTATCGCACGGGGTGGCGTACTGCTGTCGCTGCTTATACTGCCGCTGTATATACCGGTGCTTATTTTTGGGGTCGGGGCGGTGCAGGCTGCTGTCATCGGAGAAGGTGTCGCGGCGCACCTGGCCATGCTCGGGGCCCTGCTGGCCGCGTCGCTACTGTTGGCTCCCTGGGCGATTGCCGCCTCGCTACGCATCAGTATCAACGGTTGAGGACAGAACACGCCATGTGGACCTTTATTCATAAATGGGGCTCGCCCAAATCGTTTTATGCAATGAGTGCAAAGGTGCAGCCCTGGTGCTGGGCAGTCTCCCTGGTACTCATTGCGACCGGTACGGTATGGGGGTTAGCCTTTGCACCCACCGAGGTGAATCAGGGGCAGGGCGATAGCTTCAGGATCATTTATGTCCACGTGCCCGCCGCCTTTCTTGCCCAGTCGGTGTTTGTTTCGATGGCGGCGGCGAGCCTGGTCTTCATGGTATGGAAGATCAAGGTGGCGGATATGGCCGCGACAGTTATGGCGCCGTTTGGGGCGGTGATGACGTTTGTGGCGCTTTTTTCCGGAGCGGTGTGGGGTGTGCCCACCTGGGGTACCTGGTGGATGTGGGATGCCCGACTGACCTCCATGCTGATTCTGTTGTTCCTGTTTCTGGGGGTGATCGCCCTGCGCAGCGCTTTTACCCGTCGTGAGGGGGGGGCAAAAGCGGCTTCGGTACTGGCCATGGTTGGGGTCATCAATATTCCGATTATCAAGTACTCGGTGGACTGGTGGTTTACGCTCCACCAGTCGGCGACCTTTACGTTGACGTCGCGGCCCCTCATGCCCACGGAAATGTGGCTGCCGTTACTGATCATGGTGCTGGGCTTCTACTGGTTTTTTATCGCTCTTACACTGATGCGTACGCGGAATGAAATCCTGCGTCGGGAAATTGATAAGCGTTGGGTCAGGGATTTGATCAGGGAGGCGCGGTAATGGCATTTACATCGTTTGGCGCGTTCTTGGCCATGGGCGGACACGGCCCTTACGTGTGGGCGGCCTGGGGCGTCACGGCACTTTTGATGGTTGCCTGCATCATTCATGCTCGTTTTGAGCGCCGCCAACTGGCCAGTGCTGTAAAACGCCGTGCCCGGCGTGGTGACCGTCATCCACCCCATCAAACGAGACATGCTGATGACACCTAAACGTCGCCAGAAGCTAGTGATCATTCTCGGCGCGCTGGCGCTAGCCGCCGTGGCGGTAGGCCTCACGCTCTATGCCCTGCGCGCTAATATCAACCTGTTCTACAGTCCGGTGCAGATTGCCCAGGGTGACGCGCCCATCGAGCGGACAATCCGTGCAGGCGGTATGGTAAAGGAGGGCTCGGTTGTCCGTGACCCGCAAAGCCTGAATGTCGAGTTCCTGGTAACCGACTACGTGGACGAGCTTGCGGTGGCCTATAACGGCATCCTGCCGGATCTGTTTCGCGAAGGGCAGGGCGTGGTAGTGGTAGGCAAACTGTCTACAGACGGGCGGTTTATCGCTGACAAGGTGCTTGCTCGCCACGATGAAAACTACATGCCGCCCGAAGTGTCGCAAGCGTTAGAAGAGGCAGGTTACTCGCCTGCTGATTATCAGGACCAACCGGTTGAAGCAGCCAAGCGTGAATAGGTTGAGCCAATGTCCTATACCCTAGAGTCCGTGTCATGCTGGAGTGCCGATGTTGGTAAAATTGATCCCTGAGCTTGGGCACTTCGCGTTAATTATTGCCCTGCTAATAGCAGTATTGCAGGGCGTAATGCCGTTAGCCGGGGCGGCCACGCGCAGGCCGCTTTGGATGGCATATGGTCATCCCATGGCCACGGGGCAGTTTCTGTTTATCGCAGTGGCTTATATGTGCCTAACCGCCAGCTATGCGCTGGATGACTTCAGCGTGGCGAACGTCGCCAACAACTCCAACTCGCTGTTGCCCTGGTACTACAAGCTCAGTGCGGTGTGGGGCAACCACGAAGGGTCGGTGCTGTTGTGGAGCCTGATGCTGGCGGGCTGGGGGTATGCCGCTTCGCGCTTTTCAGGCGGCCTGCCTCGCGACATGGTAGCGCGGGTACAGGGTGTGATGGGCTTGATTAGCGTGGGATTTTTACTGTTTATCCTGCTGACGTCCAATCCCTTCGAGCGGCTTTTGCCCAATGTGCCTCACGATGGCGCGGACCTTAATCCGCTGCTTCAGGATATTGGCTTGATTGTTCACCCGCCGATGCTCTACATGGGCTATGTCGGGTTTTCCGTCGTGTTTGCCTTCGCCATTGCCGCGCTGCTGGGTGGGCGGTTGGATGCGGCCTGGACGCGCTGGGCGCGCCCCTGGACCAATATTGCCTGGGCCTTTTTGACGGTGGGTATTGCATTGGGCAGTTGGTGGGCCTACTACGAACTTGGCTGGGGAGGCTGGTGGTTCTGGGACCCGGTAGAAAACGCCTCGCTGCTGCCCTGGCTAACCGGCACCGCGCTGATCCATTCGCTGGCCGTCACCGAAAAGCGCGGCTCGTTTAAAAGCTGGACCGTACTGCTGGCCATTTTTACCTTTTCGCTATCGCTGCTGGGTACCTTTCTGGTGCGTTCTGGTGTACTTACCTCGGTGCACGCGTTTGCCAATGACCCCTCACGCGGCTTGTTTATTCTGGTGCTGCTGACGATCACCGTGACGCTTTCTCTACTGATATTTGCGCTGCGCGCGCCCCGCGTGAGCCATCATGCGAGCTTCAACTGGCTATCACGAGATTCGCTGCTGCTTATCAACAATATTCTATTGGTCATCATGACCGTGACCATTTTGCTGGGCACGCTCTATCCGCTGATTTTAGACTCGCTCAAGCTGGGTAAAATCAGCGTGGGCCCGCCGTACTTTAATGCACTTTTTGTACCGCTGACGGTTGTGATGTGTCTCTTTATGGGGCTTGGTCCGGTCGCTCGCTGGAAGAGCATGCCAGCCAGTGAACTGCGCCGTAAGTTGTGGCTTGCTGGCGTCGCTGCGCTGGTGCTGGGTATGGTGTTGCCGCTGATATACACCGGTAAATGGAACCTGTGGGCCTCATTGGGTATTGTGGCTGCGCTGTGGATCGTGCTGCCGATTGGGAAGGACATGTGGGATAAAACCCGCCACGGCGCCAGCCGCCTGGCGGGTTTGCGCAAGCTTTCCCTGGCATATTGGGGCATGGTGCTCGGGCACGTGGGAATTGCAGTGACGATTATTGGTGTGGCCGTGGTGTCCAACTATGCCACTGAGCGCACGGTGCGTATGGCGCCGGGCACCGAGCTTGACGTCGCGGGCTATCAGTTCACGTTGACGGAGCTTAAAAGCCGCCGAGGCGCCAACTTTATGGCCGATACGGCCGTCATTCAGGTGCGCAATATCGAATCAGGGCGTGGTTTTATTATGCGCCCTGAGAAGCGCTTTTATCTGGCAACGGGTATGCCCATGAGCCAGGTCGCGCTACGCCCCGGCCTGTTTCGGGATCTTTACGTTGCCATGGGTGAAGATTTGGAGGATGGCAGTTGGGCCATGCGCATTCAATATAAGCCTTTTGTACGCTGGCTTTGGTTGGGCGGTTTGTTGATGGCGTTAGGCGGCATACTGGCAATAGTGGATAAGCGCTATCGCCGAACCAGAACGGCCGACCGTGCCGACGTGGCCCGCTCGCCCAAAACGCAGGAAGCCGCGCTATGAGCCGTCGACTATGGCTGTTACTGCTACCGCTGGGTTTTCTTCTGGTGGCGCTGTTTTTATATCAGCGTTTGCAGCATGACCCGTCAGCCCGGGACTCGGCGCTGATGGCACGTGAGTTCCCGACATTTGAGGCCTCCACGCTGCGTGATGAAGGCCGCCTGGTTGATCAAACGCTGCTCCAGGGGGAAGTCTCACTGGTTAATGTGTGGGGCGAATGGTGCCCGGCCTGCAAGCAGGAAATGCCCCAGCTTTTGGCATTGGCCGACCAGGGTGTTCGTATGGTCGGGGTGAACTATCGCGATACCCGCGAGAAGGGAATGCACTTTTTAAACGAGTTTGGCGACCCGTTTGAAGTGAATATCTTTGACCCTGACGGCAGCCTAGGCTTTGATCTCGGCGTTTATGGCGCGCCGGAAACGTTTCTGGTCGATGCCGATGGGATAATTCGCTATCACCATAAAGGCGATATCTCGCCTCAGGATATGGCCGAGCGTATTTTGCCGGAGGTAGCCAAATGGCGTTAATACGGACCCTGGCCGTGCTCTTCCTGCTGCTGTTGTCGGCAAGCGTTGTGGCGGAGGGAATCGAGCTGCGTGAGTTTGACGACCCGGTGCTGGCGCAGCGTTATCACGCATTAACCGCGTCCATGCGCTGCCCGCTGTGTGAAAACCAGGCCATCAATGATTCGAACTCGCCTATCTCCGCCGATATGCGCGAACGGGTGCATCAAATGCTGCAGGATGGGCGCTCCGATAGCGAAGTGATCAATCACATGGTCGAGCGCTTTGGTGACTATGTTCTCTATAATCCGCGCCTGGAGAGCCGCACCTATCTTCTGTGGGGGCTGCCCATCGGGTTAGGCGTCGGGGGTGTTTTGATCGTGCTGCTGATTGTGCGTGCACGGCGCCATGCGTCTGCCAAGGCGCTAAGTGCTGAAGAGCGCGCTCGGCTGGATGCGCTGATTCAGCGCAGGAGATCCTCATGACGCTTTTATGGGTCGCCATGGCGATTGTCATATTGCCAGCGATTGTCTTGCTACTTTCCCCGCTGCGTAAGGCGCATGCGCTTTATGACCAGCAACGCGCATATGAAGCCAACGACACTTCGGCCGAGCAGAACGTGGCCATTTTTCAGCGTCGGCTTGCCTCGTTAGAGGCGGCTCATGCGCGTGGCGATGTTAGTGCCGCGCAGTTTGAAGAAGGAACGCTGGAACTTGAGCGTAGCCTTCTGGAAGACACTGCCACGCTGGCCGTACGACCGCTACAATCGCCCCTTGCCGGGCGTTTAGCTGTGCCATTGATTGCCTTGAGTGTGGTGGCCATCAGTCTTTTTTGGTACCTGGAAGAGGGGGCCGAGGGTGATCTTGCCCTGTATGGCGTTCAGCAGGAATTACTCAACGACCCCGGCGCTACTCCAGACACGTATATTCGTCGTATGGAAGAGCAGGCCGCGCTTCAGCCGGGCAATGCCAACGTGTGGGCCTCGCTGTTTCCGCTGTATCGCGATACCGGCCAGGAAGATAACGCCATCGATGCGCTGGAACGGCTCATCGCGCTGGAAGGCCGGCTCCCTGCACTGCTCGCCCAGCTTGCGCAAATTCGCTTCTTTATGGCAGGACGTGAGCTGACCCCGGATGTGCAGCGTTTGGTGAATGAAACGCTGGCTCAGGACCCACGCCAACCAACGGTGCTCGGTCTGTTAGGCATTCACGCGTTTGATAACGGCGATTACGAGGGCGCAATGGACCGCTGGCGGCGCGCGCTGGCAACGGTCAACGATCCGAACACGGCCGACTCGCTACGCGAAGGTATCCGCGCGGCCCAGGAACGCCTGGCCGATACATCCGAAACAGCGGCGGCTGATGAGCCCTGAGCCAATCACCGCTGCCGAAGTCGTTATGAATCATGTATTTTGAATACGTCTCATGTTTATAAATAATTTTTTGTAGGATTGGCATGCGCTTAACCTCTATCCGCCTTGTTGGATTCAAGTCGTTTGTCGATCCGGTCACGGTGCCCTTCGACGGTAATATGACCGCGATTGTCGGCCCCAATGGCTGTGGCAAGTCCAATATTATCGACGCCGTGCGCTGGGTGATGGGCGAGTCCTCCGCTAAAACCCTGCGTGGCGAGTCCATGGCCGACGTTATCTTTAATGGCTCGACTGGGCGCAAACCGGTGGGCCAAGCGTCTATTGAGCTCAAGTTCGACAATCGCGACGGCACCATGGGTGGCGTGTATGCCCAATACGCGGAAATCGTGGTCAAACGGTTAGTGACCCGCGACGGCCAGTCCAACTACTTCTTCAATGGCCAAAAGTGCCGTCGACGGGATATCGCCGACCTGTTTATGGGCACCGGGCTTGGCCCGCGCTCCTATGCGATTATCGGCCAGGGCATGATCTCGCGATTGATTGAAGCTCGCCCCGATGATTTGCGTTCAACGCTTGAAGAAGCCGCGGGCATTTCCAAATACAAGGAGCGCCGCCGCGAAACCGAAAATCGTATGCGGCGCACCCAGGAAAACCTTGAGCGTTTGGACGATATTCGCGAGGAGCTGGATAAACAGCTTGAGCGCTTAAAGCGCCAGGCCGAGGCGGCCAAACGCTATCAGGAGTTAAAGCAGCAGGAGTACCGGCTTAAGGGCGAGCTGGCACTGCTACGCGGGCGCACCTTGCGGGCAGAGCAGTCGCAGCAGGAGAGCCGGGTTCGTGAGCTGGAAATCTCAGTTGAAAAAGATGTGTTTGGCGTACGCCAGTGTGAAACCCGCCTGGAGCAAGCTCGTGAGCAGCACGATGAGCTGGCCGAGGTACTGGAGCGCCACCAGCAGCAGTTTTTTGAAACCACCACGCGCATTGCACGGCTGGAGCAGGATCAGGCCCACCGGCGTAGCCGTGAGGCCCAGCTAGCCAGCGATATTGCCACTGCACGGCGCGAACTGGATGAGCAACGCCTGGTGAGCGAAGGCGACCGGGAGCGTCTTGCCGCCATCGACGAACGCTTTGAGGATCTGGCGCCCGAACACGAAGCGCTGGAAGAGCAGCTGGACGCCCTGGAACAGGCCTTGGCCGATGCTACCCCCGCCATGGAAGCCGCCGAGCAGCAGTGGTCGGACGCCGAAAATCGCTGGCGCGATGCCAGCCGCGAAGCCGACCGCAGCCAGGACCAGCTGCGCGATTTAGAGCAGCGTATTCAACGCCTACAGGCAGAAAGCCAGCGGCGGCGTCAGCAGCGCGGCGATTTGGCGGATTTGAGCGCGCTACGCGAAGAGCACGCTCAGTTTCAGGCGCAGTTGGAAGAAGCTGAAGAGCGTTCCGAAGCCTTCACCCAAACGCGTGAACAGTGGCAGCAGCAGTACAGCGATGCCAAACAGCGTTATCAACAGGCAACGCTTACCCGTGATGATAAACGCGCTGAATTGAGCCAGCGCCAAGGTGAACTGGCCTCGCTGCAGACCCTGATGGATGCCGCGCTGGCCGACCACGACCCGGACATGGAAGCAACTCTGGCAACCCACGGGCTAAGTAATGCCCCCCGCCTGGGTGAAACCCTCAGCGTGACACCCGGTTGGGAGACGGTCATTTCCTGGCTGTTGGCGCCCTGGTTGAATGCTCGCCTGGTCGCAAGCCACCAGCTTGCCGCGTTGCCGCAGGCGCTGGCTACCGACTGGTGTTTGATTGATGAGCAAGCGCCCGCCGCTTCAACCCAGGGCCAGCGGCTGGATTCACTGGTAAGCGGCGCTGGTGCGATAGGTGAATGGTTAGCAAGTATTCACTACGTTGAGTCCGGCGCCGAGGCTGAGCAGCTTGCGCCCGGCCTTGCAGCGGGAGAAAGCGTTGTTAGCCGTGATGGCGTTTGGCGGGGGCCCGGCTGGCTGCATCAGCAGGCCAATGGCGAAGGCGTTGATGCCTTACTGGTAACGCGGCGCCGTTTCAAGGAGCTGGACGCCCTGCGCGAGCAGGATGAAGACGCGCTGGCGCTGGCTGAAGAGCGGTGCGAAGCGACCAGTGAGACTATTGAAGCCCTGGAGCTTTCCCGTGAACAGCAGGCTGAGCAGGAGCGTGGCCATGCTGCAAGCGTTCAGCAGTTGGCCATTAAAGAGCGTAGCGCTGCCCAAAAGCTGGAGCATTTGGAGAGCCGGGCCACCGAGCTTGATGCGGAGCTTGGGCAACTACAAGAGGATGAGGCAGCGTTAACGCTTACCCTGGAGGAGCAGCGTGCTCGTTGGAATGTGGCGATGGAAACGCTGGAAACCACTGCACAAGCACGCGAAGAGGCCAGCGAGCAGCGTGGCCGCCAGCGCGAACAGCGCGACCAACTGACCCAGCAACACGGCCCGTTAAAAGCGCAGCAGCAAACGCTGGCGTTAGAGCGAGAGCGGTTAACCGCTGAGCGGAGTAGTTTGCGCGCCCAGCAGACGCGCTCAAGCGACAGCGAAGAGCGCTTGACGCTACGCATAGCAGAGCTAGAAGCGTCGCGGGAAACGCTACTTGAGCCGGACGAGTTGGTCGGTGAAGAGCTTGAAGAGCTACTACATCAGCGTGAGCAGCAGGAGCGCCGCCTTAACGAAACGCGCCAGCAGGCACAGTCGCTGGCAGAACAGCTGCGCAATGATGAGCTGGCCCGCCAGCAGCACGAACGCAATCTTGAACAGAGCCGCGAGCAGCTTCAGCAGCGGCGTATGGATGTTCAGGCGCTGGCGCTAAAAGCGGCCACGCAAGATGAGCAGTTGGCCGAACTGGGGCATGACGCCGATGACCTGGCCGAGAACCTGCCCAGCGATGCCAGTGAACAGGTTTGGCAGGAGCGTTTGGAAAGCACCGGCGAGAAGATACGCCGCTTGGGCGCCATTAACCTGGCAGCGATTGAGGAGTACGACCAGCAGGCCGAACGACGCAACTATTTGGAAGCCCAGCACGCCGAACTGACCGAAGCGCTGGAAACCCTGGAGCGAGCGATCAAGCGTATCGACCAGGAAACGCGGGTACGTTTTAGGGAAACGTTTGATCAGGTGAATAGCGGTTTGCAGGAACTCTTTCCCCGCGTATTTGGCGGTGGGGCGGCCTGGCTAACGCTTACCGGTGATGATCTTCTGGAAACCGGGGTGGCGATCATGGCGCGTCCGCCGGGCAAGAAGAACAGCACGATTCATCTGCTCTCCGGTGGGGAAAAAGCACTGACTGCGCTTTCGTTGGTGTTCTCGATCTTCCAGCTCAACCCTGCGCCGTTCTGTATGCTCGATGAAGTTGACGCGCCGCTGGATGATGCCAACGTGGGTCGATACGCCAAGCTCGTAAAAGAGATGTCGGAAAACGTTCAGTTCATCTATATCACCCACAACAAGATTGCCATGGAAGCCGCCGAGCGCCTGATGGGGGTGACCATGCAGGAACCCGGCGTGTCGCGCCTGGTATCGGTGGGGATTGATGAAGCCGCGGCGTTGGTGGATTAGACCAGCGAAGGTTTGTATGAAAAGTCGCCGAGCGAAGACCAGACAAGGCAAAAATCAGTGAAAAAACGGAGTTTACATTTGTAAATGAGTATTTTGAGCTGATTTTTAACGCCGTATGGTCGAGCGTAAGCAGTTTTCATGCAAAGCTTAGCCTTCGCCCAGCTCGCGCATCACTGCATACAGCCTGGATTTGGCTTCAAAGCCTACGCCAGGAATATCGGGCAGGCCGACGTAGCCATTTTCAACCTGAATGCCGTCAGCGAAGCCACCAAACGGCTGGAAGACATCCGGATAGGATTCGTTGCCGCCCAGGTGCAAGCCTGCGGCGATATTCAGTGACATTTGGTGACCACCGTGGGGTACGACGCGGCGTGATGACCAGCTAAGCTCATCCATCACTTTTAGCGTGCGCATGTACTCCACCAGCCCGTAGGAGAGGGCGCAGTCGAACTGCACGAAATCGCGGTCGGCACGCATGCCGCCATGGCGTAGCAGGTTGCGGGCGTCCTGGTGCGAGAACAGGTTTTCGCCGGTCGCCATGGGTAATTCATAGTGGTTGGCAAGCTCCGCCTGAAGCGCGTAATCCAGCGGGTCACCGGCTTCTTCGTACCAGAAGAGGTGATACGGCTTCAGCGCTTCGGCGTAAGCAATTGCCGTTTTCAGGTCAAAGCGCCCGTTAGCATCTACTGCCAGGCGGCTGCCATCGCCAACAACTTCAAGCACGGCTTCGATACGCCGAATATCTTCCTCAAGCGGTGCGCCGCCAATCTTTATTTTTACCACGTTGTAGCCACGCGCCAGGTAGCTGCGCATTTCATCCTGCAGCCTGGTGTGGTCTTTACCAGGATAATAGTAGCCGCCAGCCGCATACACCCAGACCTTGTCGTCGGCTTGGCCGTTACGATAACGCTCGGCAAGCAGCTGGTAGAGCGGTTTGCCCTCGATTTTGGCGACTGCATCCCAAATTGCCATGTCGATCGTGCCTACCGCGACCGAGCGCTCACCGTGCCCGCCGGGCTTTTCGTTTTTCATCAGGGTGTCCCAGATAGCAAACGGGTCCAGGTTGTCGCGGGCGTGATCAATGAGCGTGTCGGGGTTGGCCTCGGTGATTCTATCCAGAAAGCGGTCACGCATGAGCGCTCCCTGGCCATAGCGCCCGTTGGAGTTAAAACCGTAGCCAATCACGGGTTTACCGTCGCGTATCACATCAGTGATGACGGCCACGACCGAACAGGTCATTTTGGAAAAATCGATATAAGCGTTGGCAATCGGGGAGGCAATCGAAACGGTTTTCTCGCGAATATCCACAATACGCATGGCAAGCTCCTTGGTGGTTAAGTGCTTAACCCTATGCGTGACAAGGGGGGCTGCCCAATGCTATTACTAAGTGCTCCCATGCTGAAACGGCATTGCCCCATGGAACTCGTCTGGTTAGAAGACTTTACCGCCCTTGCCGAGCACGGCAGTTTTGTACGTGCTGCAAACGCCCGACATATTACCCAGCCCGCGTTCAGCCGACGGATCCGCGCGTTTGAACAGTGGATGGGCGTTAGCCTGTTTATTCGCACCCCACAGGGCACCACGCTCACCGACGCCGGTAAACACATACAGGCCAGTGCGTTTGACGCGATTGGCCGACTGTACCGCTTGCGGGCTGAAGCACAGCAAATTGCCGGAGAAGCGACCCGAACGCTGCAGTTTGCAGCGACGCACTCGCTGTCATTTACGTTCTTCCCCCGTTGGATAAGAGCCCTGGAGCAGGGAGCGCCCATGGAGGCCGTGCGCCTTCACTCGGATACAATGTCCACGTGTGAGCAGTTGTTGTTACAAGGTGACTGCCAGTTCTTGTTAAGCCATCGGCATTGCGCTGTTCCCTCACGGTTATCGCCTGACCAGTTTGAGAGTATAAAGGTGGGCGAGGATTCGCTGATTCCACTGGTGGGAAAAGAATTAAGCAGTTCTCAGTGCCTGGAAGTGTTGCCTTACCTGGGATATACCGATGCTTCGGGATTAGGCCGTGTTGTTAACCACTGGCTTAATGAAAATGCCACCTCTCTTATAAGTGCGCCTCGCTTTACCAGCCACTTGGCCGCGGTGTTGATGTCCATGGTATTGGAAAATAAAGGCTTGGCATGGATACCTAAAAGCCTTTCAGAACAAGAGATTAGCGATGGTCGGTTAGTGCGTGCATTGGATGATTCGTGGGATATACCGTTAGAAATACATCTGACCCGACCACGTGTATTAGCCAGCCACTTTGCGAACGCATTCTGGCAAAAGCTGTCCAACGGTTAAGCAAATAACTGCTACAACTGTTAACAAATTGAGTAGAAATAATAAAAAAATGTGTAAAAACGCTCAACTTATCTATATTGATCATTATAAAATTGTGGTTAATGCTATGGTAGATTTACCTTGAACTAGTGTGGCTGAGCTGGATTAAAGCCTTTTGCTGTTTTTATATACAGTAGTGGCAGGTTGGTTGTTAAGCTCGCTTCGCTTTAAGAATTAAGTAAACATTAAGTAAGATAGATGCAGTACATATACACCAGGATTAAAGAGCAGATTCACGACCTGAATAATAGCAACTGAGTCTGATCACGATGAACGTCAATATTGCTTAGAAAACGTCAGGAACTGTACTTAGGAACTGTGCTTAGGAACCGTGCCATAACGTAGAAATCGCTAAAAAATGGCTCTATTTATAGTAACCGCGCTATGCTAGTGGTATTTATTTACCACCTGAAAGGTTTTCACTCAGGTATGGCGCTTTAGTAACCGGTTAAATGACCCATGGAATGTTCGACATGGAACTAAGAGAATGGTTAATCATTTTAGGACTGGCGTTGGTGTCGCTCATCGTAGTCGACGGTGTACGACGACTCCAACGCCAGCGGCGCGTCCCTCGTTTGGACCAGGCGGTTAAGGACCTTCCCGAGGCGAAGCTAACCGAGCTGGATGATGAGGCTAAAGAAGCCGAAATTAGCTGGGAGCTTCCGAACGGTGGCGCACGTGTCGTTAAACCTGCGGACTATAGTGGGGTCGGCGCGAAACCCAAGTTGGAACGTCAAGACCATCCAGGGCCTTCCAGAGTGCTATCCGAATTTAGGCGCTCCTTTGCCAATGCGGTCCCTAAGCGTAAAGCGACTGCTCCGCCAGTGGATACAGCAGCATCTGCACAGCCTCAGCGCCAGGCCGCTGCGCCTAAAGCACGCCCGGCTGACATTGATCGTCGAGAGCCAAGCATCTTCCCGAATAGCGACGCTCCAGCTGACGTGAGCCAGGTTGAACCCCAGCCAACGGCACAAGCCAATCCTGTTAACACTCAGCCGGTAGACAAAACAGCGTCAGAAGCGCATGCGCCTATTGCCGAGCAAGTGCCAACCCAAAGCAAGCCACACACTGGAGAGCCGTCTATCTCCCTATCTACTGCCAACGAAGAGTCCGTTGCTGCGAAAGAAGAGCCTGTCGCGGTGAATGAATCCGTCGCGGTGAATAAGGAGAGCCCCGCTGAGCCGGTCCTCGCTGTTGAAACAGACGCCGATCCTGTGTTGCGTGCAGAGCCAGAAGATGCCGCTTCGGCCAGGGCGCCCAAGCGTCGTCAACTGCGTGAAGATACGGCCGGCGAGTATGACGAGCTGGATGATGATGCCGTTGATGAGTATCGGCTGGTCGATTTTGAGGGTATGGGCCGCTCGCTTAAACGTCGCCTGATACAGCGTCGTCAGGAAAAAGCCCGTAAGAAAGCTGAAAAGGCCAAGCGTGCTGAAGCCGCCGCCAAGCTGAAAGCAGAGCGCAAAGCGCTTGAAGCCGAGCAGCGCCGTGAAGCAAAAGAAGCTGCCGAGGCAGAAAAAGCCCGCATTGCCCAGGAACAGGCCGAAGCCCGCGAAGCCGCCGAAATTGCTGCGGAAGCGCAACGGGCCGCTGCACGCCATGACGAGTCTGAACCTGCTTATGCGCATGAAACATCAGCGGATCAGTACGATGACTATGAAGCCTACGATGAAGCGCCGGTGCGTGGCTCGCGTGATAATGTCGTACGTGCTCACCCAACGCTTGAAAAAGCGTTGCGTCATGATGTGCCGGGTGAACATGCCAAAGAAACATTGACCAACGCCGATGAGGTGGTGGTTATCAGCGTGCTCTCCCGGGACCCGGAAGGCTTCGATGGCAGCAAGTTGCTGGATCTCATTATGGCGTGCGGCCTACGCTACAGCCGTGCCATGGGTGTGTTCCACCGCTTTGAAACAGAAAGTGACGACAGCGAACTTCAGTTCTCAATGATTAACGTTGTTAAACCCGGCACATTCCCTATTGAAGAGATGGGTGAGTTTGTAACGCCAGGGATCACCTTCCTGATGCCCTTGCCTGGAGCAGTCGACAGCTCTGCAGCCTTTGAAGCCATGGTGGAAACCGCTATGGTCGTGGTTCGCCATATGAGTGGCGAGCTGAAGGATGAAAATCGCAGCGTCATGACGGCTCAAACCATTGAGTTTGCCCGCCAGCGGGTGCATGAGTTTGAACGCCGCCACCGCCTGCATCGCCACATGCAAGCCCACTAAGTAGCGCTTGCTGTTAAACACCCGCCTTCTTGCAGAAGGCGGGTGTTTTTGTTCCAGGATGTGTCTTTTTTGTGATTGATTTTAGCCCGTACGATGGAAACCAACGTTAATGAGTCAGCCTGACCCCCAAGTGCTGGAAGCAGTCACCCAGCTGCGCGCCGAGCTTGATGAAGCCAACTACCGTTACTACGTATTGGATGAGCCAACGTTATCAGACGCTGACTACGACCGGAGACTGCAACGCTTAAAGCAGCTGGAAGCTGAAAACCCAACGCTCGTCTCTCCGGATTCACCGACTCAGCGCGTGGGTGCTGCCCCTGCTGATGGGTTTCCTTCGGTCGCCCACGCCATCCCCATGCTCTCGCTGGATAACGCGTTTAGCGGCGACGACATCGTGGCCTTTGCTGAGCGCGTCGCAGAGCGCTTGGAGTGCGCAGCAGATGACGTGGAGTTTACCTGTGAACCGAAGCTTGATGGCGCTGCGGTATCGCTGGTGTATGAGCAGGGCGTGCTGGTGAGTGGCGCCACCCGTGGCGATGGCCGCACTGGGGAGGGCATTACCTCTAACCTGCGTACGCTGCGCTCGGTGCCTTTAAAGCTAATGGGCAAGCAGATCCCTGAGCTTTTGGAAGTGCGCGGTGAAGTCATCATGCGCCACCAAGGCTTTGAAGCGCTTAACGAGCGTGCACGCGAGGAGGGCAGTAAGGTATTTGCCAACCCGCGTAACGCCGCTGCCGGTAGTTTACGTCAGTTGAACCCCGAGATTACTGCTACCCGCCCGTTGGAGTTTCATGCCTATCAGGCGGCGCGTCTGGAACCGGACATGGGCGACACCACGCATAGCGCACTAATGGATCGACTGGTAACGCTGGGCTTTCGCGCCAGCGCGGAGCTAAAGGTGTTGACTGGCCCGCAGGCGGTCGTTGAGTATTGCGAGCAGTTGGGTGAGAAGCGCGACCAGTTGGGCTACGACATCGACGGCGTGGTGATCAAGGTGAATGCACTGCGCTATCAGCGTGAACTTGGGTTTGTGGCTCGCGCTCCCCGCTGGGCAACGGCGTTTAAGTACCCCGCTCAGGAAGAGATCACCACGCTTAACGACGTTGAGTTTCAGGTAGGCCGTACGGGTGCCATCACGCCAGTGGCAAGGCTTGAGCCCGTTAGCGTCGCAGGCGTTACCGTATCCAACGCGACGCTGCACAACGCTGATGAAATCACCCGCCTGGATGTCATGATTGGCGATACAGTAGCTATTCGCCGCGCAGGCGATGTGATTCCCCAAGTGGTCCGGGTCGATAAGGAAAAACGCCCAATAGACGCGCAGCCGATTGTGTTCCCCGAGCACTGCCCGGTGTGCGGTTCGGATATCGAACGCGTGGCAGGCGAAGCGGTAGCGCGCTGCTCGGGTGGGCTTTTCTGCGCTGCCCAGCGTAAAGAAGCGCTCAAACACTTCTCCAGCCGCAAGGCCCTGGATGTAGATGGCCTGGGCGTCAAACTGATCGACCAACTGGTAGAGCTGGATTGGGTGAAAACACCTGCCGACCTGTTTCACCTGACGGTTGAGCAATGGCAGAGCTTGCCGCGTATGGGCGAAAAATCGTCCATTAATCTGGTCAACGCGCTGGATAAAGCTCGTCATACGACGCTCGCTCGGTTTATCTACGCGTTGGGCATTCGTGAAGTGGGGGAGGCCACCGCTGCCAACTTGGCGAGCCATTTTGGAACGTTGCAAGCGCTTCAAGCAGCCGAACAGGCAGCGCTTGAGGCGGTCAACGATGTTGGCCCCATTGTGGCGGCCCACGTGCATACCTTTTTCCGCCAGCCCCATAACCAGGAGACCCTGGCTGCCTTGATTGAGGCAGGCGTCACCTGGCAGGAAGCCGACGTTACCCAAGGCCCTACACCGCTAGAAGGTCAAACCTGGGTACTGACGGGCGCCATGGAAAGCATGACCCGTGACGAGGGCAAGGCTCGGCTGCAGGCGCTTGGCGCCAAAGTAGCGGGTAGCGTTTCGAAAAAGACCACGGCGCTGGTTGCCGGTGAAGCGGCCGGTAGTAAGTTAACCAAAGCGGAACAGCTGGGCGTAGAGGTTGTGGATGAAGCCACCTTTATTGAACGCCTTGCGCAGTGGGAGCAGAGCGAATGAGCCGTTTCATTGAAGTACCCGCCCGCATGTTGCCGCCGGAAACCCTCGATGCGTTGCTGGAGGCGTTTGTTACCCGGCAGGGTTATGACACCACCGATACCGGCACGGGGATGAAAGGGTGGGTCGACGAGCTGAAACAGCAGCTGGCGCGCAGCGAGCTGATTATTGCCCATGACCTCAAGCTTGAAATGACCGAAGTAATGACCCTGGCGCAGTGGCGTTCCTTCGGTCGTGATCTGGCAGATGATGAGGAAGAGGGTGACTACTGACCGCGAATAATCGCGCTGATAATACGCCGCCCGGGATGAAGATGGTCGGCCAACTGAGCTTCAAGCGGCATGGGGTCGCCAAGCAGCCGGGAGGCAATAAGCTCGGCGCTTAACGGCGCACTGGAAAGCCCCCGGGAGCCGTGGGCGGTAGATATCCACAACCCTGGGTAGTGCTCACCCGGGGCGTTTGGCACTCGCGAGGCATCTTTTGCCAGCACGGCATAGGCTGACTGCCAGGCCGATGTGTTGGGGACTGGGCCTGCATAGGGCGTTTTATCAGGGCTTGCCGCGCGTACCGCCGCACGCCCTTCAAGCGCCTGTGGAGTCAGGTGGGCGCCTGCGCTTTCAAGTTCTGCCACCAGCGCTGGAAGCGTTTGGCGAAGCTCATCAATATTGCGCTGGTGGTCGGTATCGGTCACGTCGGTAGAAGCATTGTTGGGCACGAAGCTTGCCCCAAAGGTAAGTACCCCTTCAATGGCGGGCGACGCATAGCCACCGGCGCATACCACCCGCTCAGGGCCTTTTACGCCTGCGGGCAGTCTCACCTCGCTGACCTGGCCGCGCACGCGTTGGAGCGGCAGGCTGGCCGTTTGAGCATACGTATTGGCGTAGTGAGCGCTTGCAATCACCACCTGGTCTGCACTTATCGTATTTCCATCAGCAAGTGCCAGCTGCCAGCGGTCATCTTCACGCGTAAGGGACGTGACATCGCCTTGTCTCAGCGTGATATTAGGCGTTTGGAGTAAGTGCTCACATAGCGCTTTGGGTCGCACCCAGCCTGCGTGTGGATAAAACAGGGCGTGTTCGGCTTCAATGGCCACACCGGCTTTCTCACTCAACCCTTGGGTAAGCGGCGACACCACGCTTTCGGGAAGCGCATGCTGCTCGCTAAAGCGCTGCTGGCGCTTGGCCTCTTTGGCGTTGGTGGCCAGTTGCACGACGCCGCAGGGTTGCCAAAGCGTTGGAACCTTGAGCTGATTAAGCCAGCGCTGGCTGTATAAAAGGCCGGAGAGATAAAACCGGCTTTGGTGGTTGGTGTCGGCCGCAAGCTTCACATAAAGCGCCCCCTGGCGGTTACCCGAGCCGCCTGCACCGGGTGCTTTACGCTCGATTACCGTCACATTAACGCCACGCCTGGCAAGTGCTGCCGCCACGCTGCACCCAGCGATCCCTGCCCCGATAACCGCCACCTGCTGCGTGGGAAGAGGCGCTGGCGGCGTAAACCAGGGCGTTGCCTCACGGCGCTTATCGGTAGGCGGTGTGTCAATCATGCCTGCCAGTATTTCGCGCTTACGCCCGCAGCCCGGGACTTTTTTCCAGCTAAAGCCTGCCGCTTTCAAGCCCCGCTTAACAATGCCCGCGCAGGTGAACGTGGCAAAGGTGGCCCCTGGCCGAGAGCGCGCCGCCATGGCTTCAAACAGCTCGGGCTGCCACATTTGTGGATTTTTAGAAGGCGCAAAGCCGTCCAGAAACCAGGCATCGACCTGACCATCTAAAAGCGTCAGCCGCTCGGTGGTATCGCCATAATGCAGATCCAGCGTCACGCGGTCGCTCAGGTGCAGGCGGTGTACGCCGCTAACGGGTGAGGGCCACTGCTCGCAAAGCCGCTGTGAATAACCGGCAAGCGACGGCCAGGCGCGTAGGGCGCGCTCAAGCGATACCTGATCCAGGGGATACTTTTCTGTGGATAAAAAATGCAGCCGTGCCCCGGCGGGCGCGTGCCGCTCAAAGCAGGCCCAGGCACATAGCATATTAAGGCCCGTGCCAAAGCCGGTTTCCCCGATCACAAAGGCGCGCGTGTTTTCCCAAGCGGAAAATCGCTCAGGCAAGCGGTTGGTATTTAAAAAAACGTGCTCGGTTTCTTCAAGACCGCCCTCACGGGAAAAGTACACGTCATCAAAATCATCCGAGTGCGGTGAAGTGTCACTCCAGGTGAGTAATGGCGCGCTTAACGCCGCTAAAGGGGGTAGATCAGTAAGGCGTTGAGGCACGCGGATATCCGTAATGACTGAAGTGGTTAAAAAATAATCAATTTGTTAATCAGGGCGCTATCTCTGGCTTAGCGAAAAGCGTCCGCCGGGTTTGCACAGAGTTTTCCACAGGCTCTGTGAATTAGCAGGCGGACCCTCCACACTCGCCCTAATCGGTCAAGGCAAAACTTTCTTGAACGGCTTAACAATTACCTTGGCATAGACACCCGCAATGATGTATGGATCGGCGTCAGCCCAGCCCTGAGCGGCTTCCAAACTGTCGAATTCAGCCACCACCAGGCTGCCGCTAAAACCCGCGTCGCCGGGGTTTTCAGTATCCGCAGCGGGGTGCGGGCCCGCGAGCACCAAGCGACCTTCATCGCGTAGCGTTTCCAGGCGTGCCAAATGGTCCGGGCGGGCCGCCAAGCGGCGTTCAAGGCTATTCGATACGTCTTCACTAATAATGGCGTAGAGCATGGGGGTAACTCCTTAAAAGCATGTAGTAAAGCGCCCTATGCAGCATTGACCGCATCCACATAAGCGCGCACCATGGCGAGCGTTTGTAAATCGTCCCACGCGCAGCGCTGTGAACACCAGGTCTTTTGAACACGGCACATTATGACTGTTCGTGGTAGACATCCCTATTCTGACAAACTCGCCACATGACGTCATGCCCATGCCTTTACTTCCTGCAACGTTACTTCCTGCGGTGTTTGATGCCGATCAGCGCTACACGGCTGACCTGCATATGCACTCAACGGCGTCGGATGGCGCGTTAACCCCCACGGAGTTGGTGTCGCTGTGCGCAGCGCGTGGCCTTACCCACATGGCGCTGACAGACCATGACACCATGGACGGCATCGACGAGGCCGGCAAGGCAGCGGTACAAGCCGGGCTATGCCTGGTGCCTGGCTGCGAGTTATCCACTCGCTGGCAAGGTATTAACATCCACGTCGTGGCGCTGATGCCCGGTGGCCTGCAAGGCCCGCTGGTTGAAGGGCTTGAACAGCAGCGGCTGGCGCGTATTCAGCGCGCAGAAGTGATCGCCGAGCGGTTAGAGAAAGTGGGCCTTAAAAACGCCTTGGAAAAAGCCCGTGAGCAGGCAGGCAGTGACCGCCCGCTAGGCCGACCTGATTTTGCCCGCGCGTTAGTGGCCGAGGGGGTTGTGGCCGATTGGGCCACTGCGTTTAAACGCTACCTGGGCAGCGGTAAAAAAGGCGATGTTAAAGCTCACTGGCCAGAAATCAGCGAAGTCGTCGAGTGGGTGGTGGCCTCTGGTGGCGTTGCGGTGATTGCCCACCCTTTACGCTACGGCTTAACCCGGCGTAAGCGAGGGCAGTTAATGGATACCTTTCAGGCCGCAGGCGGTGACGCGGTTGAATTGGTCAGTGGCCAGCAGAATCCGGATGTCACCCGGGACCTGGCCCGTCAAATGGTCGAACGAGGGCTTTACGCCTCGTTAGGTAGCGACTTCCACTTTCCCGGCAGCCACGCCGCCCCTGGCAGCATGAGCATGGTACCGCGCACGGCCGCGCCGCCCATTTGGCAGCACCCTCGCTTAGCGCATTTACGCAATGCCCCCGCTGGTCCATTAGCCGCTGCGTCAGCTATGGTATGAGTAAGCGTTTGATAAAAGCGAATACCCTAATGGACTGAAACGCGCCCACGGGCAGGAGCAGACAATGAGCCAATATTTCCAGATTCATCCAGAAAACCCACAAAAGCGCCTGATTGATCAAGCGATCGAGATTATTCGCAAAGGCGGTGTGGTGGCTTATCCCACTGACTCAGGTTACGCGTTAGGCTGCCATCTGGGCGAAAAGAAGGCCATTGAAAAGATCAAGTGGTTGCGCTCGCTGGATGACAAGCACAACTTTACGCTGATGTGCTCGGACCTTTCGGAAATTGGCACCTACGCCAAGGTAGATAATGCGGTGTTTCGGCTGCTGAAAGCGCATACACCAGGACCGTACACTTACATTCTGGATGCCACGACAGAAGTCCCGCGTCTGCTGCTGCACCCCAAACGGCGTTCCATTGGCGTACGCGTACCTGATCACCGGATTGCTCATGCGCTGCTGCAAGCGCTTGGCGAACCGCTAATGAGCGTTACGCTGATTCCGGTGGGGGAGGACCTTCCCATGAGCGACCCAGAGGAAATTCGTGACCGCTTTGAAGTGCATTTGGACCTGATTATTGACGGTGGCGCCTGCCACCTGGACCCCACCAGCGTCATCGACCTGCGAGAGCTACCGCCCAAAATTGTCCGTGCCGGACGCGGTGACACGGCTCCCTTCGCCAACTGACTTACCCACGCCATGCTCTGGCAGCTGCTAGGCATGGCGCGATCTGTTTATCTGCACTCCCGATGTAAATCTATCGTCACCTTTCATGCCAGTTATACTCTATTTTTATTATTTGAATGACCAATAAAAATAAATTAGGCTAAAAACGCCAAATGTTCATAATAATTTTTTATAAATTGAGTGGAATTCGCTTTCCGCCCGATCATCATAAAAAAATGGAGAGTGCTTAATGACGATGTTCCGTTATCGCAGTGCCGTTATTGCTTCGGCTTTCGCAAGTCTGGCAGCGTTACCTGTGTCTGTTAATGCTGTGGCCAGCGACAGTGCCGCTTGTGAGATGAATGAGTACGCAATGGGGCTTCGCTACCAGCAGCAGGCTGCCGAAGTCATCGCGTTGCAGCGGCAGGGGTTCGAGCTGGCAACGTACCGCTTGAAGGACCAGATAGCTGCCCATGGTGAAGACGCTGAGCTGGCTATCATTACCGATCTTGATGAAACCGTTATTGATAACAGTGCGTTATTGGTGCGCGATATGCAGGCGTGTCACGACTTTACGACTTGGGACACGTGGAAACACTGGGAGCGCGAAGGTGAGCCGAGCCTGATCCCGGGCGCCAGAGCTTTTTTGGAATTTGCTGATGAGCAGGGCGTTGCCATCTATTATGTCTCTGACCGCTATGAGGAAAACAAGTCGGCAACGCTAGCCACTCTGGAGACGTTAGGGTTACCCCAAGTGTCCGAGCAGAGCGTTATGCTGCTGGGGCCGCCCAAAGGCGAGCGTCGGGCCGTCGTGGCCGAGCAGTACGCGCTGGTGATGCAACTGGGCGATACGCTTCACGACTTTTCTGACGTGTTTGCTGGCGTTGAGCTGGAGGAGCAGAAACGGCTGGTAGATGAAAACGCTGAACGGTTTGGGCAGGACTGGATCGTGTTCCCCAATGCGACCTATGGCAGCTGGCGCAACGCTGAGCTTGATGTCTGGCAGGCTCCCTTCGAAGACAATTAAGCAAGACATTAAGCAGAGGCCGCCTGAACCGGCGGCCTTTTTCGCTTGAGGCGATTACATCTCTTCAGTCTGTTTCTCTTTGCGCGGGTCTTCACTGTTTTCATCCAGCCAGGTGCCACAACGAAGGCAGTAGAGTGCGTCTTTTTCGTGACGGTCGTGGCCGCATCCTGGGCACGCTTCATCGGAGTAGCGGTCTTCACGGATAGAGCGGATGACCTGGGCTGAAAAAATGCCGGTAGGCACGGCGATAATCGAGTAGCCAATCAGGATGAGAAGCACAGTAATCGCTTTGCCAAGCGCTGTGCCCGGCACGATATCGCCATACCCCACCGTGGTAACGCTGACCACCGCCCAGTAGATCGACATGGGAATACTGGTAAAGCCGCTTTCCGGCGACTCGATGGTATACATCAGCGCGGCAAACATGGTGACAACCATAAAAATACTGCAGAAAAACAGCAGTACCTGGCGCACGCTACGCTTTAATGCTTCGATCAGCAGTCGTCCTTCGCCCACAAATTCCATCAGGCGCAGGATACGGAAAATGCGCAGCACGCGGAGTATGCGAATAATCACCAGCGCATGAAAGCCGGGCATCAGCAGTACCAGCCAGGCTGGCAGGATGGAGATTAGATCGACCACGCCATAAAAGCTTTTCAGATAGACAGTGGGACGTTCAAGGCAGTAGATGCGTACCGCAAGCTCCACGGTGAACAGAATCGTAAAGCCCCACTCCAGGTAGTAGAAAAGCCAGCCATACTCCTGGGAAAACTCCTGAACACTGCCGAGCAGAATGACGGCGACGCTGCCCAAAATCATCACAATCAGCGCAATATCGAATCCCTTGGCAGTGGGCGTGTCGGACTCGAAAATAATGTGAAACAGCTGTGTGCGAAGCCCTTCCGCGGCAGGGGTCAGGTTAAAACTCATGGCGATCCTGAAGAAATGAGCAATCACTTATCACAGTGATTAGGTCTATGGGCAAACGTGCTTGAATCTATCTAAAACAACGTGAAGGTTAGCTTAGCTCGCGTTGCAGCGCTAAACGATGGGAAAGCGTCAGGAGCGTTACGCCATAGGCAATACGGGGTTGACCAGCGTCATCTAGCGCTGTGGATAGGTGAGCCGCCTGGGACTTCATGTCCTCGGGCAGTGATGCGTGTTCGGCCAACCGGGTCAGCGCCTCATGGGTAAGGTTTAGGAACGGGCGCTGCTGGTTGTCGTGGTAGGCATCAAGGGCAAGCGTTGCCCGGTGTAGCCATTCAGCAGGTGTCGTGGCGTTAGGAAGCGGCCACTGTTGGGCGCGCAAGGCGTTACCCCGCGATGCCTTGCTGCTATCAGATGGGCGAAGCGGAACCTGTTCTGCTAGCGCAATCGCCAGCGACCAGAGCGCTTGCGGGTCACCGTTTTTAAGCTCCAGTTCTACTTCACAAATGGGCGTGCGGTAGTCACCACTTTCAATTTCGCCTTCATCCAGTACCAGCTCAATCTGGCTGCCCTGCCAGTCGAGCTGCCAGCTATATCGGGTAAAGTCGGTGCGCAGTATGGGGGCTAGATGCGTTAGTCGTTCTCTGAGCACTTTGTGGGCAGGCCCATTATTGACTGGCTCGTCGCTGAAAGGTGGCAGTGCGGCGAGACCTGTCTGGTCGAGTTCAGCGCATGCGACCGGCCACTCCCACTCCTGGCGGCTGGATAATCCGCCACCCCCCTGGCCCGCCGTTTTTACCGTTTGCAGCACGCGGCCATCAACTTGACGAAGACGCACTGCGATTCGTGCGTTGGCCATGTCATGGGTCGGTGTGTCGAAGTAGGTATTGGCTAAGGTCTGGATTAACGGTGTTTTTGTGTCGAGCAAAGGGTGGTGCTTGAGCGCCTCAATACTGGCTTGGGCAAGCGCAAGTTTTATCTCTACTTCGATTGGTGTTGCATTTTTCATGACAATAGCCACTCTTAAACGTGAAGTACTGGTTAAATTTTTGCTACCAATATGAAGTTTTCATGACGGCGGCGAGCGCACTCTTTATACTGGCGTCGCCATTTCCAGGCTCCCCCGAAAACAGGCTAAAAGGCTCTATGGTTACCTCCAACCCTTTTTCCGCGATGTTTGGCCGCTCGCCATTCCAGCCGCTGCTGGCCCACATCGTTAAGGCCAATGAATGCGCCGACCAACTGTTACCGTTTTTTGAAGCATCGCTTGCTGGCGATTGGGATACCGCCACTGAGCTGCGTGAAAACGTAACCCGTTTAGAACACGAAGCGGATGTGCTGAAAACGGATCTACGGCTCAACCTGCCCAGCACCATGTTTCTGCCGGTTTCACGGTCTGATCTACTGGATTTGATTAGCGTCCAGGACAAAATCGCCAACAAGGTGCGCGACATTACCGGCATTATGCTAGGCCGTAAAATGCGCGTGCCTGATGAGCTCGCTGATCCGATGCGCGATTATATGGCGACTAGCGTGGCATGTGTGGCCCAAGCGCGCCAGGCCCTTGAAGAGCTGATGGAGCTTTTAGAGTCAGGCTTTGGGCGTAACGTCGCGGATGTTATGAGCAACATGATCCGTGAGCTGCATAACCTTGAACACCAGGCAGACAGTCAGCAGGTGGCCATTCGTCGCCAGCTGTTTCAGCTTGAAAGCCAACTACCGCCCGTCGATGTGATCTTTCTTTACAAGATTATCGAATGGGTGGGTGAAGTGTCTGACCGTGCTGAGCGCGTAGGCAGTCGCTTGCAGATTTTGACCGCACGCTAAGGGAAACCAATGCAAATTATTGCCCAGTACGGCGAGATATTTATTATTCTGGCCTGTTTATTTGGCTTTTTCATGGCGTGGGGCGTCGGCGCAAACGATGTTGCCAACGCCATGGGAACGTCGGTGGGGTCGAAAGCGATCACCATCAAGCAAGCCATCATCATTGCTGTTATTTTCGAATTTTTAGGCGCCTGGCTTGCCGGTGGTGAGGTTACCGCCACCATTCGTGGCGGCATCATCGATCCCAACCTGCTTGAAGCCAACCCACAGTTTTTGGTTTACGGCATGTTGTCAGCGCTGTTGGCGGCAGGCATTTGGCTGATGGTCGCTTCTGCCCGTGGCTGGCCAGTGTCGACCACACACTCCATTGTTGGCGCCATTGTCGGTTTCGCGGCGGTAGGGTTAGGCGTTGATGCGGTGGCCTGGGACAAGGTCGGCCAGATTGCCTCTAGTTGGGCTATTTCTCCGCTGATTGCCGGTACCATCGGCTATATGCTGTTTAAGTCGGTACACCACTTGATTTTCGAGAGTTCAGATCCGTTAGCGGCGGCCAAGCGCTATGTGCCGGGCTATATATTTTTGGTCGGCTTTATTGTTGCCATGGTGACGCTGACCAAAGGCCTTTCCCATGTTGGTCTGCATCTTAGCTTCAGCGAAAGCCTGCTGCTTTCGATTCTGATTGGTGTGCTGATCATGGGCCTTGGCATAGTGATGCAGCGGCGTATCAAGTACACCAAGAACGCCAATGACCACTTTGGCTATGCCAATGTTGAGCGTGTTTTCGGCGTGCTGATGATCTTTACCGCGTGTGCCATGGCCTTTGCTCACGGTTCCAACGATGTCGCCAATGCGGTGGGGCCGCTGGCCGCCGTCATAAGTGTCGTGCGCAGCGAAGGTATGATTGATAGCGCGGCGTTGGTGCCCTGGTGGGTGCTGATATTGGGCGGCGCGGGTATCGTCGTTGGTCTGGTGACGTATGGGCGTCGGGTAATTGCGACCGTGGGCACCGGGATCACCGAGCTCACCCCTAGCCGTGGCTTTGCCGCAACGCTGGCTGCGGCGAGTACCGTCGTCGTTGCCTCGGGCACGGGCCTGCCAATTTCAACGACCCATACGCTGGTTGGCGCGGTGCTGGGTGTCGGGCTGGCGCGCGGTATGGCGGCACTTAACCTGCGCGTTATTGGCACCATTGTTGTCTCGTGGTTGATTACCCTGCCCGCCGGTGCAGGCTTAGCGATTGTGTTCTTCTTTATGTTTAAAGGCATGTTCGGCTAACGGTGTAACAGGCGGCGCCACCCGGCGCACGCCCGCACGAAAAGCCTCAAGATCAGCGGCACCTTCATGCAGATTTGCGCTAGCCGATTTGCAATAGAAGGTGCCGCTGTTTTTTGCGCTCTGGTAAAGTAGCGCGAGTAGTGTTGTAAACGTCGTTTTTTCTTTCACCTGCTGCCGGAGAGCGGCCCTTGGATAAGCATTTCCCCTTTGTTGATTGGTTTCGTAACGCATCCCCCTACATTAATGCGCACCGGGGGCGAACCTTCGTCATCTTGATTGAAGGAGAAGCCATGGCGTCTGGCCGTGGGGAGCAATTGATCCAGGATTTAGCCCTGCTGCATACCTTGGGCGTGCGCTTGGTGGTGGTATTTGGCACCCGCCCGCAAGTGCAGGAAGCGCTTGGCCAGGCCGGTGTTGAACCCATGTGCATTAACGGACGCTGGGTGGCCGACCGCGCCGTAATGACCCATGTAGAGCAGGTCGCTGCCCACCAGCGGCTTTGGCTTGAAGCACGGTTATCGCTTGGCCTGCCCAGCACGCCGCTTCACGGTGTAGAGCTTAGCGTGATTTCCGGGAACCTGGTCACCGCCAAGCCCTTGGGCGTTCGGGAAGGGGTGGACTTTGATCATAGCGGCGAAGTACGCCGCGTTCGGGCTGGCGCCATTGAAGGGCTGCTCGACAAGGGCTCGCTGGTGCTCCTGCCGCCGCTGGGTTTCTCAAGCACCGGCGAAGTGTTCGACCTTGACGCCGCGGAAGTGGCCCAGCATGCCGCCGTAGCGCTCAAGGCCGACAAGTTGATCCTGCTGGGCGAATCAGAAGGCTTACAGGATGAAGGGGGCGCCTTACTGCGCCAGCTAACGCCTGCCGATGCTGAGCCCCGGCTTGAGAGCGCGCTGCCCGGCAGCGAGCTTGCCCGCCACCTTCAAGCTGCGTGTAACGCTGCACGAGAGGGGGTGGCCCGCACCCACCTGTTGTCGTGGCGCAATCACGATGCGCTGCTGGGTGAGCTTTTTACCCGCGACGGCGTGGGCACCATGATTACCCAGCACCGCTATGAGCAACTACGCCCGGCTAAGCTCAACGATATAGCAGGGCTTCTGGAGCTGCTTGAACCGCTGGAGCGCCGCGGCATGCTAGTGGCGCGCTCGCGTGAGCGTTTGGAGCATGAAATTGATGACTATATGGTTATCGAGCGCGATGGCATGGTGATTGGCTGCGCCGCGCTGCACGTGTTCCCTAACACCACGGTTGCCGAGTTGGCCTGCGTGGCTGTGCACGGTAACTACCGCGGGGGCGAACGCGGTGAGCGCTTAATGGAAGCGCTGGAGCGCCGCGCACGCCAACGCGGTGTTAGCGAAATATTTGTATTAACCACCCACACGGCCCACTGGTTTGTGGAGCACGGCTTTCAGACCGCCAGCCTTGAAGAGTTACCCCCTTTAAAGCGCGAAGCCTATAACCACGCACGTAAATCGAAGGTGTTACTGAAAGCGCTGAAAGTTTAGCGAGGTCAGATCAATAACGTAGCGTGTGGTAAGCGCAGCGCACCCGCGGGAGCAGCGCGCAGCGGTGCCGGGGTTGAAGTTTGATGGTGCACTTGGGCGGCAAAGCCGCTCAGCTCTCTTGCATCTTTTGGCCTTTAACACCTTTTGGTTTTTAACACCTGTGCCGGGCTTACGTATTTAAAATAACCCCACCGTTAAGGTGTAGGGTCTGCCCCGTCATGTACGAAGACTCTTCACTTGCCAGGTACACATAGGCAGGCCCCATTTCGCTCGGTTGTCCGGCGCGATTCATGGGTACTTGCCCGCCAAACTCGGCGACTTTCTCATCGTCAAAGCTTGCGGGGATCAGCGGTGTCCATACCGGGCTTGGGGCAACAGCGTTCACCCGAATGCCGCGACCGACCAGCGACATGGCAAGCGAGCGCATTAACCCTTGGATGGCCCCTTTAGTGGCGCTGTAATCGATCAGCGTGTTGTTGCCTTTAAAGGCATTAATGGAGGAGGTGGCAATAATGGTATCACCTTCCTCCAGATGAGGTAACGCTGCCTTGGAAAGGTAGAAATGGCTAAACAGATTGGTCTGAAAGGTGCGTGTTATCTGCTCGTCGGGGATCTCGGTCAGATCGCTCCAGTCGTACTGTTCGGCCGCATTGTTGACCAGAATATTAAGCTTGCCGAAGTGGTCCAGCGTTTTTTTAACGATGTCACGACAAAAGGCGGGGTCAGCTACATCGCCCTGTAATACCAGGCAGCGGCGACCTTCCGCTTCCACCAGGGCTTGCGTATCTTCGGCATCTTTAGGCTCTTTAAGGTGAACAATCACGCTATCGGCGCCTTCACGAGCGTAATGTACCGCTACCGCGCGCCCAATACCGCTATCACCGCCGGTAATAATGGCTACCTTATCAACAAGCTTATCGGTGCCTTTATAGCTATCACGAATAAATTCAGGTTCCGGACGCATTTCGTGCTCATCACCGGGCTGTTTGTTCTGGTGTTGAGGCGGCTGTTTCTGATCGCTCATGTGCAGTGACTCCTTGTTGGGACGTTAATCCTTCCTCTACGAAAAGCCGTGGCCTAATCGTATTCCTGCGTTACTTACACTAGCGCAAGGTTTTATCAAGAGCCAATTCAAGTATTACCGTAACGTTTGATTTATAAAAGATTGAATTGTTATAAAGTTTGGGGTTAATGGCTGAAGGGTTTTTTTATAGGCTTGAGCTGGTATAGATGAATTGTTTGTCCTTTTAATCTTTTTTATCAACCATGTGATGCGTTTGTTGAGGTTTGATATTTATTTAAGTAGATATTTAAAGGATGGGTTAGGTGTTTTAGACCCTGATGAACAAAGGTCATCAGCTTGATAGGATGCCGCTATTCATGCCTGCTGGATGTGAGGAAAAGCAGCAGTGGTGGGAGGTCGAGGCGGATTGGTTGATGTTTGTTAAAGGCTGGTTTTTGCTTTTAATTAAATGTTTTTTGATATTGGTTAAATAGCGGTGCCGTAAGGGTGTGCCCAAGGTTATAAATTGACAGGGAGTGTTGGGTAACTATAGTAAAAAAGCCGATTTATATTAAATGACTATTTAGGTGGTGAGCTCGTTATCTAGTGCGTGTGTTTAATTGATTAGCGGTTCAGTTCGTTTTGTTTCAAGCCACTGTTTGTTAACTGCTTGTTAATAAGTGTTTGTTAGTACGTGCTGGTTAACAAGTACGTTAACGCGTGAAACGACAAGGAGGAAGTAACAAATGAATGATTATGGAAAACAGGCTGACCCAGGTTCTTCAAATACTGACTCGCTCAAACAGCAAGGGCGCGATGCGGCACATGATGTAGGTGAAGCGGCTCAGCATCAGGCTGAAAGCTTTTACAATCAGCAGCGTGATACCGCCACCGAGCAGTCGCAAAAATTTACCAGCGCTTTTCGTAAGATGGCTGATGAGTTTGATCATCAAGATCAGCCGTACTTCTCACAACAGGCGAGAAAGTTTGCCGATACAGCTGATCGTTTTTCAGACAAGCTACGCAACAAGGACTTAAACAGCATCTGCCAGGAAGCGAAAAGCTTCAGTGAGCGTGAGCCTGCCTTGTTCTTTGGCGGGGCAATTGCGGCTGGGTTTTTGGTGACACGCTTCTTGCGTAGCTCAGGCAAGCATTCGCACTCACCTGGCGGTTCAAGCCGTTATTCAAACGGCCCAAGTAGTTATGCTCATCCGTCATCGGGTGCTTATTCAAGCCATGAGTCTCCTACGCCTGAGAACCCGGAAGGTGGCGTGATGGGTGGGGCAACTTCGCGTGCCTCTGACCCCACACAGCAACGCTCAGCGCCTACGGCAACGCCCGGCGGCACGGCTGATACCACTACTGCTAGGCCAGATTCAACCAATCAGCCCGGTGGCTCCGGTCGGCTGTAGCTGGCCTGTGTAGCCGCCAGCTGTGGATCAGCCTGTCGCCAGGTTTAAAAGATTGAGTTGAACGCCCTTAATCAAGGGCAAGAGAGGTTATGAATGGATTCAGATCACAATACGCCCCCACAAGGCGCGTCGGTCGGCTCGCTTTTATCGACGGTGATGCAGGAAATAACGTCGTTAGTGCGCAACGAAACCGAGCTTGCCAAGGCAGAGGTGTCGGAAAAAACGCATCAGGCCATGATCACCTTAGCGGCCATTGCGGTCGCAGGCGCGGTGCTTTTAGGCGGCTTTCTCACGCTGCTTGCCGCCCTTGTCTTTATGCTCAATGAGGTGCTTCCTCCTGATATGACGCCTTGGCTCTCTGCCATTATCGTTGGTGTGGTGGTATCGGTAATTGGCATCGTGATGCTTAAAAGTGGGCTTGCCAAACTTCAGGCGCGCAACCTGGTGCCTGACCGCACGTTGCATAGCCTACAGGCCGACAGGGTGCTCGCCAGAGAGCATAGGCATAACGTCAGGGAGGATTTGAAATGAGCGATCACAGCCATAACGACAGCCACAGCGATATCCATCATCAGCGCGACCACCATGACCATCGCGACCACGACCATCGCAGCACCGAAGAGATTGAAAAGGACATTCATCGCTCGCGTGAACGCCTTGACGCCACGCTGCATGAAATTGAGGAGCGCTTCTCTCCTCAACAGCTGTTAAACAGCTCTTATGACTATATTCGTCATGGCGGTGCTAACGAGTTTGCATCCAACTTGGGCGCAACAATCAAGCAGCACCCGCTGCCGTTTTTGATGACTACTGCCGGTCTTGGCTGGTTGATGCTTTCCCAGCGTCACCCGAACCATGAACGGCGCCATCAGCATGCATCTTCGCACCGCTATGCCGATGAACATGCGGTGAGCGGTTCTCACGGCTCGCCGGGAGTGCCGGTTCATGAGGGCACGCATACCGATGATGGAACGCCTATCTATAGCGGTACGCCAGGCTACGTTGCCGGTAATCCAGCACAGCATGGCAGTAGCAAAGGCCGTATGAGCAGCATGAAAGAGGGCGCGAAAGACAAGGCTCATCATATTAGCCAAAAGGCCAGAGATACCGCTCACCAGCTTGGCGACAAAGCACATCATCTTGGCGAAAAGGCACAGCACATGGGAGGCAGTATGCGAGACACCACATCCCACCTTCAGCACGGCACGCGGGATCACCTGCACAACATGTCGGATCGCGCTCGCCACGCGGGCAGTCAATCCTCTGAGTTTATTCAGGAGCACCCGCTGGTGGTCGGTGCGCTAGGGTTTGCGCTAGGTGCTGCGTTAGCGGGGCTGTTCCCCACGACGCGTAAAGAGGATGAATACATGGGCGAATACCGCGACCGCGCCTTGCACAAGGCATCCGAAGCGGGCCACGAGCAGGTGGATAAAGCCCAGCAAAAGATTCATGAAAAAGCCGAGCACATGAAAGAAGATGCGCATTCTGACCACACGCATTCGACGTCCGGCCAGCCTTCAGCGTCTTATGCAACGCCGGGCACGCCATCAGGCAGTAGCCCCACAGGTCATGGCTCAGCTTCAAGCATTAGCGCAAGCACCACGGGCGCCACGCCGAATACGGCCAAGGGAGTCACCGAACCCGGCCTTGCAGGCTCCAGTACGCCCTCCGGTAATACGCAAGACAACGACACCTTGACGCCGCCCAGGCGTTAATCAGGCAAGCAGACGCTCTTATCTTGTCGCGCAGTGCCCGGCCTTGGCTGGGCACTTTTTTATGGGCAGCATTAATGCTTTTTTTTGCGCCCGAAGCCAGCCAAAGCGGTAGCGTTCACTCTCGCCGGGGGAGCGCATTCGAGTAGGTATTAAGATGCGCAAGGTGGTCATCGGCGTCCTGCAGTGCTTCTAGCGTGGCAGGGCGGTCACGCTCGGCCAGCAGTGTGCAGAGCACTTCCGAAACGGCCAGCGCAGGGGCCAGAGTATGAAAGAAGCTGTAGCTCTCGGTGGCGCAGTAAACCGTATGCTCGGAAATACTCACCAGCGGTGATACCTCGCTATCGGTGATCGAGAGAACCGCCAGGCCTTTATCTTTTGCTAACTGCGCAAGCGTTAGTGTATCGCGCGCGTAGGGGTTGATGGATATGACCAGCAGCACCTCATCCGGTTTTGCACGAATCAGGGCATCGCCCCCCGTGCCAGCAGGCCCATCAAGATGTACCGAGCGCTCGCCCAATAGCGACATAACGTAATGAAAATGCCAGGCCACCGCATGGCTTGAACGTAACCCCAGCACATAGATTTTTTTGGCTGCCGCGAGCCTTTCGGCCATGGCGGTTAAGCGCTGCAGCGGCTCAGGCTCGCAAAGCGCGGCTATCTGGGTGCTTAACCCATGCAGCATGTGATGCGCAATATCACTGCCTGGCGCGCTTACCGCCTGACCATCACGTTGGCGCACCTTGGCCGCAAAGCCATCGTTTCGCTGACGCACCGTTTGTGCATAGTGGGCGCGAATTTCGTTATAGCCCTGAAAGCCCAGCACTTTGGCAAGCCGCGTCATGGTCGCCGGTTGAACTGCCGCCAAGCGCGCCAGTTCGCGCATGGACACCAAGGCCACTTCTTCCGGATGCTCAAGTACGTAGCGCGCGGCCTGTTGCAGTTGGGCGGACATACCATCGAACTGCGCAATGATCTGCTCTCTTAACGGATCGCTCTGGGATACAGGGCTTTTTGACGCAGAGCTTTTTGATGTAGGGCTTGTTGATGACATAGCAGAGCTGCCTCTTGAATACGCCCAAGGGCTTTAGATGATTGCGCACGAGGGTAGGGGCGCTTTTCGATAAAATAATGATCCAATTGTTTTAATTTTTCAATTAAAGATTTGTATGTTGCATTGGCGCCCTCGGTCGTGTCACTCTTGTTCTAAATAGGGTGGTTGATGGTCATCTGAAGAGGAAAGGGCTATGACGCGTATTCTTCACCGCAGTATTGGTCAGGCGTTACCGCATGCGGCGTCAGCACAGGGCGTTTATATCACTGATACCGAAGGCCGCCGCTACCTGGATGGTTCGGGTGGGGCGGCGGTGACGAGTGTGGGGCACGGCCATCCGGAAGTGCTGGCGGCCATGCGCGCCCAGATTGATAACCTCTGCTACGCCCATACCGGCTTTTTCACCACGGATGCTGCCGAGGAGCTGGCCGAGCAGCTGGTGAACCTGTCGCAAGACGGGCTGGATTATGTCTATCTGGTATCCGGCGGTTCAGAAGCGGTAGAGGCCGCGTTAAAAATGGCTCGCCAGTATTTTGTCGAAACCGGCAGGCCAGAGCGGCGGCATATTATTGCCCGGCGCCAGAGCTATCATGGCAATACCCTGGGCGCGCTTGCCACTGGCGGCAACGCCATGCGTAGGCAGCAGTTTCAGCCGCTTCTGCCTCAAACGCACCATGTTTCACCCTGCTACGCCTACCGTGACAAGGCAAGCGACGAATCTTTTGAGGCGTACGCAGCAAGGCTTGCCGATGAGCTTGAGGCCAAAATTCTTGAGCTGGGCCCTGAAAGCGTCATGGCGTTTGTGGCCGAACCGGTGGTGGGGGCGACCCTTGGCGCGGTGGCCGCTGAGGCCGATTACTTCAAGCGGGTGCGGAAAATCTGCGATCAGCATGGCGTACTGCTGATTCTCGATGAAGTCATGTGCGGCATGGGGCGCACGGGCACTCTGTTCGCCTGCGAGCAGGACGGCATAACGCCGGATATTCTCACCGTGGCCAAAGGCCTGGGCGGCGGCTACCAGCCGATTGGGGCCGTGCTGTTGTCATCCGCTATTTATGAGAGCTTCGCCAACGGCTCTGGGCTTTTCCAGCATGGGCATACGTATCTTGGTCACCCGGTCGCGGCGGCTGCGGCGAACAAGGTTGTCGAGATCATCGCGCGGCCTGAAACACTGGCGAATGTAAACGCCATGGGCGCGCGCTTGCAAAGCGGCCTTGAAGCAGCGCTTGGCGCATCACCTTACGTGGGCGATATTCGGGGGAGGGGATTGTTTCGTGGCATCGAGTTGGTGGCCGACCGCGAGCTAAAGACGCCGTTTGATCCCGCTCGAAAAATTCACGCCAGGATCAAGCGCCAGGCCATGGCACGGGGCCTGATCAGCTATCCCATGGGCGGTACCATTGATAGCGTGTATGGCGATCACGTGCTGCTCGCGCCGCCGTATACGATTAATGCAGATGAGATTGATCTCCTCATTGAGCGGATCACCCAAGCGATTGACGCCGCAATAGCCGAATAACGGGCGCGATAGCCAAATAATACAAGAGGAAATGCACCATGAAGCAGTCCCCCTGCCCGCCGATGAGCGACGCCGATTGGCCTGAAGCGTTTACAGAGTTACGTGAAGGTTTTGCAGGCGCGATGAACGTCTACCGCACCATGGCACACCATCCGGCCCTGCTAAACGCCTGGGCGCCGTTGCGGCAGCACGTGGTGAAGGACAATGCCTTGGGGCCCGAGTTAACCGAAGTGGTGATTCTACGTGCCGGTTTTCGCCTGGGGTCGGCCTATGAGTGGGCCCACCATGTCAGCCGTGCGCTGGCGCTAGGATTTTCTGATGCGAGGATAAACGCTATTCGTGGCGTGCCTGAATCAATTAACGGCGTTGATGGCCTGATTGTTAGCGCGGTAGATGCGCTACTCGACAAGCGAATGCTGGCAAGCGATCAGGAAGAAACATTGGCCGAGGCGATTGGGCGTGAAGCCGTGATCGACCTGATGGCCATGGTCGGCTTCTATTCGGTGCTGGGGTATTTGCTCAAAACTTACGACACGCCGATTGATGAGGGTATTCAAGAAGAAGCGCGGTTGAACCCAGCGCTGTTTTCGCTAACACCGCCGCCTGTATAGCAAGCTAAGGTCTCGGGCAGCCCTACGCGGGGGCGCTGTGAACCCTTCCCTGGGCGCTACTTTCGCCATCTGACCGCCATGGATGGTGGGAATGCCGGAAACGCCGGGAGCTGTTTTCCGGCCTTGGCGAAAGACCCCCGCTACGGGCTGCCCGAGACCACGCAGTTACTCACGTAGGTATCTTCAATACATCCCTACTTAAACCGCCGCTTTACCTCGACACTCAGCCTGCCTTCACCCAAACGCAGCGAGAGTTTCTGGCCGGGTTTAGTCTCCTCGGCGCGGCGCACGACTTGGCCCTTGTCATCCTGGGCAATCGCATAGCCCCGGCCCAGTACAGCCAGCGGGCTAATCGCATTAAGCTCCCGTGCGGCGCTGGTTAAACGCGCCTGCTGACGTTGAAGCTGGCGCTGCATGGCGTTTTCCATACGGCGGTGCAATTGGCCCACCCGTTCGCTTTCTGCACGATGCAAACGCGCCATGCCCTGGCTCGCCAAGCGCTTGCCCAGCTGCGTTACGCTTGCCTGCTGCTGAGTAAGCGTTTGCTGCATAGCGCGATTTAAACGCTGGGCAAGGGTCGCCACGTGCTGGCGCTGGCGGTTTAGCTGCTCGCCGGGATGGCGAAGCCGTGCGCGCAGGCTATCCAACTGCTGGCTGTCGCGCTCCAACCGGCGCTGCATGGCGCGGTGCAGGCGGTGTTGTTGATCAACTAGCTGGCGCTTCAAGGCGTGTTGGTCCGGCACCAGGCGCTCGGCGGCAGCGGAAGGGGTCGGGGCGCGAACATCGGCGGCAAAATCGGCAAGCGTGACATCCACCTCATGGCCCACCGCCGACATCACCGGCAGGCGTGAATGAAAAATCGCCCGTGCCAGGTGCTCGTTGTTAAACGCCCACAAATCTTCCAGGCTGCCGCCGCCCCGGGTGATTAACACCACATCGCGCTCAGGGTCCAGCCGTGCCTGGCGGTTGAGTAGCCCAAGTGCTGCGATCATCGCGGGGGCGGCTTCTACCCCCTGAACCGGTACCGGGATTAGCGTTACATCTGCCGAGGGCCAGCGCGCCGCTAAAACGGCCAGCACATCACGAATGGCCGCGCCGGTAGCTGAGCTTAAAATCAGAATTTTGCGCGGTGGAAAGGGCAGGGGGCGCGTATTGGCAAACACGCCCTCGGCATCCAGCTGGGCTTTGAGGCGCTCAAACGCGGCCAGCAGCTCGCCAAGCCCCGCCGCCTGCACGGCTTCGGCAATCAGTTGGTAGTCACCACGCGGCTCAAACAGCGACACCCGCCCGCGCAGTTTTACCTGGTCACCATCGCGCATTGGCGCCGATACAAAACGCGCCCGCTGACGAAACAGCGCGCAGCGCACCTGGGCGCGGTCATCTTTAAGCGTGAAGTAGATATGCCCGGACGCCGGGCGCGAAACGTTAGAAAGCTCGCCTTCCACCCACACCTCGCCCACATCGCGTTCAAGGGTTTGCTTGGCGCGCTGGTTGAGTTGGCTGACGGAGAGTGCAGTGGGCGTTGGTGCGTTCATTGCTATCCCTTGCTTTAGGGAACCCAGGAATCTTGACGGCTAGTCGAGTAAAGTGGTGTCGCTACTTCAAGGTATCATTGTATTACCGAGGGAATCACGAGGAAATGCTATGAGTCACCAGCTTACACCGCTGATCGCTTTTTACCGTAGCGAGGCACCAGATCATAAAGGGCGCTATATCAATGCCATTTGGGCTTTGTCGCACTTTTGGTTGGAGCACACCCATGATTATATTCAATGGCTTTTTCCCATTCCTGAAGCTGGTCGTTTTAACGGTTTTGCCCCGCGACTGACTGATGTCGAGCGTGAAGTATTTCACGACGAGAGTGCGTTACGCGAGCAGCAGCGCGTGTCGTTGGATGTGATGTTACGTTTTTTGGGTTTAGTGCGGGATGGGCTCACCATTACCGCCCAACCGAGCCTCAATATCCGTGATCATGTTTGGCTCAAAGCGGGTGGGCATAATCACCTGCGCATCTCGCGGATGATTCGTTCTTTGGCACTTTGCCACCAGTGCGATCTGGCGCTGGCTCTTCAGCAAGCCGTCATACACATTGGTACCGAGGAGGGCATCGTCTCGAATGCCTCGATCCAGTATTGGAGCGTGGCACATAAGGAGTAGCCTGTATTATTCGGTTATTGTTACTGGCATGCCGCAATAATAGAAAAGCCGTAAAGCCTTACGTCTGGCGTTCCTTCAACGAGACAGCCTCTTCGGCGTGATGTGGTCACTGGGTCTGTCAGTGGCTGGAAGTAGCTGAAGTGGTGGCTCGCGGGGTCATCACTATCCACGTCGGTATCTAGCTGAGATACGATCCTTTCGTGTGTTGCAGCGCTGAGTGCTTCCCATTGCTCCATGTTGCCCTTCTGTCTGTTATCTACATGCAGGTAGAGGGCGATAGGGAGCTTGATAACCTTCTTCTTTAGTGCTTTTCCCAGGCTTGTTTCATCAAGCTCGATGAGCTGATTGACGGCTTTTTGCCACGGGCGAACGAGTCGCTGTGTAGTTGTTGTGTACTCTTCACCAGGTTGACGACCATTCACAGAAGCACGAATGACTTTCAGTTCGACGAGGAAGCTGGTGCTGCGATAGTCGAAAATGATATCCACTCGGCCTTTGCCGCTGGCGTCATCTGTCTGACGAGATACCTGTACTTCAGTGGCAATGTGGCCGATCTGGCTATTAAAGCCATCACTGAGCAGCGCCTTGATAAAGGTACCGTAGAGTTCCCGCTCATTGGGAATACGTGTATTGCGAATGAAATGACGCGTATCTGGATCGTCAAGCGCTTTCCCCAACGCACTGCATAATATCACCATCATATCGCGCGAAACACGTGCCCCCGTGATGTTATCCGGATTGCTGTAGTAGAGCTGCCTGGGTTGGTCTGCCATTGTTATTACCTTTTATTAATAATAAACAGCATGATACACCTTGTAGCCATATTATTCGCTCAAGGGTCTGTTTGGCGCGCTGGTTGAGTTGGCTGACGGCTACCTCTTATTTGAGCATGTCTGGAAAGGCTTCATTCAACCACTTAATAAAGTTCCGTTTGGCTTTAAATTCGCTATGTAGCTGCGTCAGCATGTGCGCGAAAGCGCTGTATTGAGCTGGCGTTTGCAGGCTCTTTTTCAGCTCTTTCAGTAATGCGATGCCTTGGCGATAGCCCTGCTTATTGGTTTGTTCTACATATAGCCGTACCAGCCGCAGGTAGAGCGGTATCTGGGCATCGGGAGAGGGCAGGGCTTTGGCTAATTGGTACAGCAAATGCGCTGATACTTTATGCTCAGCGCACAATGCTTGGGCATCGTCCAAACGACCCTCGTGCAAGTAAATTTCCAATAAGCTGTCTTTTGCCCGTTGTACTTGGTAGAAAGGCATCTTCTCCGACGGTTGGGTGATGCATTTTAATAACCAGTCACAGGCCCGTTGGCGATAATCGGTGGCTAGCTGATGTGCTTCTATTAGCGTTACTAGCTGCCGGTAATCTTCCAACTGCTGGGTATGCTGATAGATCCCCCACTGTTGCTCTGCCGCCGCGTCTGCTTCGCCGCGATGCAGCTTTAGGCGTATCTCAAGCCGGTTGCGTTCAAGCCGCCAGCGATGGTTGTTTTTTGCCTCGCACTCAGCAGCATACGTTAGCCACGCTGCCACTTGGTCCCAAGCTTCATACGCTATACACAGCTCAGCAGCCTCTAGGCAGTCCTTCTCATCGCTGATGGTTTTCTGATACAGCGCCAGTATTGCGGGCAGGTCACCGGCGGCTTGCGCACGTTTGAGTAACGGCTCGCGCAGGCGAGTCAATCGGTAGCGATCATCCCATTTCATGGTGGCTGTTTGGTTCGGCAGTTCATCCAGGGCTTGTTGCAGGCGCTCATGATAGGCATTTTGGCTCGCTTGGTTCAGCACATCCAAATAGGCATCAGGAATGGGTGGGTAGCGATCCTCTTCCCCGCCAAATGATTTTTCATAGAGGTAGTCTGCTAGTTTGTCGGCAGGCCAATCGAGCCGCTTTACGGTCTTAATATGCAAGGTGTGCAAGAGGTGTTCGCAGTGGAAACGGAAGCCGCCGGAGTCATCAATGGTTTCCAGCGCTTTATCCATGCGCGCGAGTGCGTAGTCCACCAGTGCCAGGCTTTTTACTGAGGGGAGTTGCGGCACTTGTTCGGCCAACTGTTCAATAACGGCTTCTGCCTTACTGAAATAGTGGCTTACTTGAGAATAGCGGAACAACCCACGATTGATGGGAAACGCAGCGGTGATGCGTTTTTTCAGCGCTTTATGATCCAGCACGCCAAGTGCTGCATCCGCCTTCAACGACCACTGTTGGTACAGCACAGGGTCATTTTCAATAAGCGATAACAGAGCCTCGACCAGCGAGGGTTTGTCTAACGACCCAACGTAAGCGTGAATGCGATCTGAAGTGTCGCCTTCTACCCGTTGTGCTTGCTTGGCTTGCTCTGCGCGGAACGCTAGCGCAACGGCCACGCAGTGCTTGCAGAAATCAATGTCTTCGGAGGCAGGGCAATTACAACCTCCGCTCAAACCTTGCTTGGTTAACGTCAATGCCACATGGTAAAGCTCGCTGCCCTCGACGTCAGCGCTAATGGTGGAACCGCTTTTATCCCAATGGATCACCATGCCCTGTTGGTAATATTGAACCCCTCGGGAAAAAGCCGCATCACCCGCCAACATAACCAGCTGTGAGTCTGAAATTAACGTCTCATCCATTGTCGCCACCCGACATTTCTATAGAGCTAAATGACGTATAGGTTAACATTAACTGCAGGGTAATGGCCGTCACAGAGTATGCGCTAGCAGTGAGCCAAGCAGGAGTAGTGACGTTGAATAGGGGCAGTAGCATTGCTGGGGAACCCCTCAAAACGCTATAATGGGGGATTAACTTTTCACGCCCCTTCTTCCCACATCAAATTGGGTGTTGCCGCTATGCTACGTATGGCCCAAGAAGCGCTTACGTTCGATGACGTACTTCTCGTTCCTGGCTTCTCCGATATCCTCCCCAAGGATGTCAGTCTCAAAACTCGCCTGACCCGTAATCTCTCGCTTAATATCCCGCTCGTTTCTGCTGCGATGGACACCGTGACCGAAGCGCGTCTGGCGATTGCGATGGCTCAGGAAGGCGGCATCGGCATCATTCACAAGAACATGACCATGGCCCAGCAGGCCACGGAAGTGCGCAAGGTCAAAAAGCACGAAAGCGTCATTGTTAAAGACCCGGTCACCGTTAGCCCCAAGGCCAAGCTTGAAGACCTTCTCGCCATGGCGAAAGAGAACGGTTTCTCCGGCTTCCCGGTGGTGGAAGGCGAAACGCTGGTAGGTATCGTGACCGAGCGTGACATGCGCTTCCAGCCGAACGTCGGCGACAGCGTGGCCGATATCATGACCCCGCGTGATCGGCTGGTTACCGTTAAGGAAGGCACTGACCTTGAAGCCAGCAAAGCCAAGATGCGCGAACACCGCATTGAGAAAATGCTGATTGTCGATGACGCCTTCCACCTGCGTGGCCTGGTCACCTTCCAGGATATCGAAAAAGCCCGCACCTACCCGATGGCCGCTAAAGACAGCGATGGCCGCTTGTTAGTAGGCGCCGCCGTAGGCACCGGCCCAGAAACCCCGGATCGTGTTATCGCACTGGCGGAAGCAGGCGTGGACGTGATCATTGTCGATACCGCCCACGGCCATTCCCAAGGCGTTATTGACCGCGTTAGCTGGATCAAAGAGCACTATCCGGACATTCAGGTCATCGGCGGCAACATTGCCACCGGCGCCGCTGCCAAAGCATTGGCCGAGGCGGGTGCTGATGGTGTGAAAGTGGGCATCGGCCCGGGCTCCATCTGCACCACGCGCATTGTGGCCGGTGTGGGCGTGCCGCAAATCACCGCCGTTTCCAATGTGGCCGCCGCGCTTAAAGAGTATGACATTCCGTTGATTGCTGACGGTGGCGTACGCTTTTCTGGCGACCTGGCCAAGGCAATTGCCGCTGGCGCAAGCGCGGTGATGGTCGGCGGTTTGCTGGCCGGTACCGAAGAAGCACCGGGCGAAGTCGAGCTGTTCCAGGGCCGTACTTATAAAGCCTACCGTGGCATGGGTTCCATGGGCGCCATGGCGCAAAACCAGGGCAGCGCCGACCGCTACTTCCAGGATAAGGACGCCGGTGCCGAGAAGTTGGTGCCCGAAGGCATCGAAGGCCGCGTACCGTATAAAGGCATGATGAGCGCCATCGTTCACCAGATGATGGGCGGGCTGCGCGCCTCCATGGGCTACACCGGCTGCCGCGATATTCAGGAAATGCGTACCAAGCCGGAATTTGTCCAGATTACCGGTGCTGGCTTTAATGAATCCCACGTTCACGACGTGCAGATCACCAAAGAAGCTCCCAACTACCGGGTGAGCTAACCAGCGCTTTAAGTAACACGGCGGCGGGCATTGCTCCGCCGCTTGCTTTTCGGCCTTACCAGCAGCACCTCCACTGCTTACTCGAGATACCGCCATGAATGATATCCACGCTCACAAAATCCTGATTCTCGACTTCGGCTCACAGTACACCCAGCTGATCGCCCGCCGGGTACGCGAAATTGGCGTATTTTCTGAGGTTCGCGCCTTCGATATCACCGAAGAAGAGATCCGCGAGTACAACCCCAACGGCATCATCCTAGCCGGCGGCCCGGAGTCCGTGACCGAGCTGGATTCCCCGCGTGCGCCGCAGTGCGTGTTCGAAATGGGCCTGCCCGTGTTTGGCGTTTGCTACGGCATGCAGACCATGGCAGAGCAGTTGGGCGGTAAGGTGGAAGGCTCCAACAAGAGCGAGTTTGGCTATGCGCAAATCCGCATCGATGCTGAAAACGCACTCTTCAAAGACATCAAAGATCACGTAGACACCGCAACCGGCAAAGCCCTGCTGGATGTGTGGATGAGCCACGGCGACAAGGTCGCCCAAGCGCCTGCCGAGTTCACCATTACCGCTTCCACACCCAGCTGCCCGATTGCGGCGATGGTCTGGGAAGAGAAGCAGTTCTACGGCGTACAGTTCCACCCGGAAGTGACCCACACCCTGCAAGGTCAGCGGATTCTTGAGCACTTCGTGCTGGATATCTGTAAAGCTGAAAAACGCTGGACGCCTGCCCAAATCATCGAAGACCAGGTACAGCGCGTACGCGAGCAGGTAGGCGACCGCCACGTACTGCTCGGCCTTTCCGGCGGTGTAGACTCTTCCGTAGTCGCCGCGCTGTTACACAAAGCGATTGGCGACCAGCTGACCTGCGTATTCGTAGATAACGGCCTGCTACGTAAAGCGGAAGGCGACCAGGTCATGGAAACCTTCGCCAAGCACATGGGCGTCAAGGTTATCCGTGTAGACGCCGAAGACCTATTCCTGGGCAAGCTTGCAGGCGAGAAAGACCCGGAAGCCAAGCGCAAAATCATTGGCAACACCTTCATCGACGTGTTCGATGAAGAAGCCAGCAAGATTGAAGGCGTCGAGTTCCTGGCCCAAGGCACCATCTACCCGGACGTGATCGAATCCGCCGCCTCCAAAACCGGCAAAGCGCACGTCATCAAATCCCACCACAACGTGGGCGGCCTGCCGGAAACCATGAAGCTGAAGCTCGTCGAGCCGCTGCGCGAGCTGTTCAAAGACGAAGTGCGCAAGCTTGGTTTGGAACTCGGCCTGCCCTACGACATGGTCTACCGCCACCCCTTCCCGGGGCCGGGCCTGGGCGTACGTATTCTGGGGGAAGTGAAGAAAGAGTACGCCGATATCCTCCGTGAAGCCGACGCCATCTTCATCGAAGAACTACGCGCCTCCGGCTGGTACGAGAAAACCAGCCAGGCATTCGCCGTGTTCCTGCCGGTTAAATCGGTAGGCGTAGTAGGCGACGGCCGCCGCTACGAGTGGGTCATCGCTATCCGTGCGGTAGAAACCATCGACTTCATGACCGCCCGCTGGGCGCACCTGCCTTATGAGCTGCTGGAGACTGTCTCCAACCGCATTATCAATGAGTTGGGTGGGGTTTCACGGGTGACTTATGATGTGAGTAGTAAGCCGCCGGCTACTATTGAGTGGGAGTGAGTGCTTACTTTCTAGCTCTATTCGCAAACCCGCCGAAAGGTGGGTTTTTTAGTTTTATGCCACTACACTGGTAATTAACACAGTTTAATCTCGATTACGAAAGTAAAGATGAGTAATTCTTTATTTATGTCGGAGCTATATTGAATATCATTCTCTTTTTTGCGTATATATTTTTGAAAAGCCCGTTTCCCTAAATTTTAGTTACCGATTTCTAGCGAGTCCATCAGTAACGCGTCTACAGTCATTGCGTTAATACAAGGGGTGCTACCTCCAGCGTGGTCACATGGCGATAAGTATAACTTTAGTCGGGTAATTTACCTCTTTCCTTGCGTGCGATTTTTTATTAGGTATTCTTATTATTTCAATGGGCTTGCAGCAGATGCTGTGGCGTGGCTTCATACGTGACTAGATCAGTGCATAGTTAAATATGCCACGCCGATGGGGCAATGAGGTCAAGAATAGTGGCTAATCAAAAAAGCTTTACTGAAAAAACTAATGCTGATAATAAAGAAATCGGCTTTCACTACCAGTATTATTATTTTATTTATCGGCTTTTAAACTTGAAGTCTGGACAGTCTGTAGGCCTTGAAGTTAAAGATGATGTCCATACTGATTTAGATAACGATGCACAAATACTGTTTCAACTTAAGCATACAGTTCAAAGCGGCACTACCGGAAGAACAATTGCTCTTACAGAACTAGATGGAGATATCTGGAAAACTTTAAATAATTGGGCAAAGATTATTTCAGATGAAGTCGTGGGCCGTAAGTGTACGCTTGAGCAAATAAATTTCATAAAAAAAACTGAGTTCCATCTAGTAACAAATAAATCAGAAAGCAAAAATAATAAACTTTTAGATAACTTGGAAGCTTTCAGAGAAAAGAAATTAAGTTATGAAGAGTTGTATCGTTATATAAGCTCATTGCACGTAAAAACCAAAGATAAAAATATTAAAGACTATATAAGTGCAGTTCTTTCTCTTGAAAGTGATGTTTTTCAATTGTATATGAGTAAAGTTTATCTTGAGATGGATGTGGCCGATATTCACGAATTGATAAAAAAGTCAATAAGGGAGAAAATGGTTGAAAGTTCAAAAATAGAAGAAGTGTTTGAAAGGCTTGATTCTAATATAAGGACTGATAATTACATAAATGTGAAGCAAGGCAAGAAAATAGAGCTGAGTTTCGATTCTTTCTATAGTCGATATAGAACTATTTTTTCTGCATCTAGAGAGCCACTTCAATTAGATAAACCATTTGTTCCAGATTATCCTGATGATGTTTTTTCACAAGTGTTTATAAAGCAACTTATTGCAATTAAAGCTATGAAAAATGATGATGTTGAAAGGGCATTTGAGTTTACTACTAATAAATTGAAAATAGTACGTTTTTTAGACGAGTGGCTTCAGTCGGGAGAGCTTGTCTCCGATGAGATATCGGCCTTTCATAATGATGTAAAATTAAAATGGAACAACGCCTTTGACCACTGGTGCGAGAGCTGTCTTGATCATGAGGTTATTAGTAAAGCAAAAAGCCTACTTTATGACCTTCGTCGGATAGAGTTTTTTATAGCAAACAGTAAACTTAATACAGAATTGAGTAATGGCGAGGTTTACCATCTGTCGGATAAAAATCAGATTGGGTGGCATAGAGACTGGGAAGTACTATGATTGAAAAAATAGATAGGGCTGATAAGTTTTTTTGGGACGGCTATAATAACGTCGGCATAGGTGTAGTAGCAATTGCATCAGTACTTAATTATTCTGGTAGTCTTACTGTTCCAAAGGCGCTATTGGTTATTCCGATGATTATACATCAACCCACCTTGGCCCATATGGCACATAAAAAAGTGCAGTCGAGAGGGTCAGCTGCTCTTGCAACAAGTTGGCCAAAACTATTTGTTAACTTCAACGAACGATTTGAGAGTTGCCTTCCTTTATCAGTTAATTCAATACAGCTTCTCGTGCATCTTAATTATGCAAATTTAGGTCAGACTATTGTACGCCGAGATTGTTTAGAAATAGATAAAGAATTTGGACAGCGTGCTCAAAAAATAGAACAAGCAGCCCAAAAAATTTCTGAGCTTCTTCATGAAAGCGAAGAAGAACTTTACTTAAACTTTAGGGTGCATCTGTGAATTTTGGAATTGACGCTATAGCATTGTGGTCTCGAAAAGATGAGATTCGCGTATTAGAATTTGAGCGCAATAAAGTCAACGTTATTACTGGTGAAAGTCAAACCGGTAAATCCACTATTTTGAAGATTTTTGACTATTGTTTTTTGGCAAGTGAGCACGATATTCCTCATGATGTCATCAATGATAATGTGAGTTGGTACGGAATAAAATTTTACATTAATAAAAAAGACTTTTTCCTTGCCAGGAAGAGCCCCAATGAAAACGAGGTTTCAGCTGATTATTATTTTTCATCTTTAGGGAAGGTGCCTGAAATACCTTCTCCAAATATAAGGCAAGAGGATCTTCGTACTATTCTTGAAGCCGAATTTTCAATTGATGATCGAGTACGAATGCCGTTTGGAGGAAAGGTTTTAAAGCCCGGTTCTAAGATTTCTTTTCGGTACTTTTTTCTTTTTAATTCTATTTCAGATGATATTATAATTAACAGTAAGAATTTTTTTGACAAGCAAGAAATAGATCGCTATCGCGAAGCATTGCCAAGAATTTTTGACCTTGCTTTAGGGATTGATGACCTAGAGAATATTATTTCTCGAGAGCGTAAAGATTTTTTGTTTAAGGAATTAGCTAAATTAGAAAGAAAAACGCTTTTATTAGTAGATAACAAAAGCTCGTTTACTAACGAAATACAAAATATTGCAGCAAAAACTGCAGAATATGGTCTTACTCCTGAGCTTGATAAGGATATAACCGCCACTAAGCTGCTTGAGATATTGGATAGATCAAGTTTGTTTCCAAACTATGATGCTTCTACAAAACGTAGATCTGATATCAATTCAGAACTGTTTTCTATCAATAGACAAATCCGAAAGTATTCGCAGTTTAATGAAGAGTACAAAAGTTACAAATCAACTATTAAAAAATCTCAAGATAGTTTAAAGCCTTTAAAAGTATTGATGGAGCGATCTGGTGAGGTAGTTAAATCAGAAGTTTTTGATGAGCTGATCAGTAGTCTGCAAGTCGATCTCCATAAAATTAACGAAGCTATTAAAGCCAGGCGTCCAGTTGAAAGTCAAGTTAACGAAACGGTTAATCAGCTTTTAAGTAAAAAAACATTACTAACCGAAGAGCTTCAGGTGCTACCTGAAATGCCCCGTTCATTTAATCAATTACAGGACATGTGGTTCTTTTTAGGAGAAGCGAGAGGAAAACTCAGTGTTTATTCAAGTATTGATGTAAAAAGAAACAAAAAGCCTGTGCCATACTCTTTAGAAAGTATTAAGGATGAATACAATAATACTCATGTTAAAGATGTTGAGGCAGAGCGTATAGCTACCATAAACCTTATAGATGAGGTGGCAAATGAATTGAAAAGGCAGACTGAAACAGCATTAGAGAATTATGCCTCTTGGTATGCAAGTTTTAATTATAAAGAAAAGAAAATACAATTGAGAAAGCCAAAGTCAACCTTGATTGAGAATGTCGGTAGTAGCTCTAATCACATGTTTTTACACCTTATACACTTTTTATCCCTTCATGAGGTTGCTATCAATAAATGCTCAAAATTTGTTCCTAGTTTTCTGATAATTGATCAGCCTAGTCGTCCATATTGGGGTGAAGATGAGGACTCAAACCCTGAAAATCTAATTCACAGCGACAAAGTCAAAATAAGAACTGCTTTTGAGATGATTGATAAATTTATTGAAACTATTAATAGTGAATATAAGCAAGAATTTCAAATGATTATGTTTGAACATGTGCCGCCCTTAATGTTCGAAGATCTACATAATATTAATCTCTTGCCAACATTTCGAGATGGTAATGCACTTATCCCTCCCAGCTGGAGAAGCGTTTAAATAACTAATGCTTAACTATGTGCACGGTTTTTGTTCTCAGGGATTTTGTTTTAAATAACAATTAGCTAATGTTTTAGT
>NZ_JBQSYV010000012.1:0-126538 GCF_052379685.1 Halomonas sp. 111 | reverse complement strand
GGTATAAGAGTGCAACCCATAAGGAGGTGACTATGCATACTCAATTGATCAAGACATCGCGTGTTTTAACGTTGAGCGCTATTACCGCACTAACAATTGGTTTAGCTGGCTGCGGTACAACAACGGGTGAACGCTCCGCGAGTGGCGCTGGGGTAGGTGCCGCTGTGGGTGCGGGCGCTGCCGCTGCCACGGGTGGCAGTGTCATGGGCGGTGCCGCGCTAGGCGCAGGCGTTGGTGCCGCAACGGGCGCCCTGACCGATGAAGACGATATCAATCTAGACCGCGATTAAGCGTGAAAGCCCACTGCTCGTTCGTCATTGCCTGTTTTTCTTAAGGGCCTGTTTCTCTTAAAGGATGATGTTCTTAAAGCACGGGGAGTTAACGGCATAATCGGAAACCGCGCATGCCCATGTGAAAGTGATCGGCATGCGCGGCATTGTAATCAGGCCCCAATACGTTGCCAAATGTACGGCAAGCGCCATCCCGTGCTGCTCGCAAGAACTCTCCTGTTTCCCCTTCATCATCCCAGTGGTTGATCAGCGTTATACGTTGGCCATTCTCAAACTGGAACCCGATAACATCCAGTGCTTCCGCCGTGGCATGCTCACTGCGCCGGTCGCTCTCACGATGGTAAATATTGCGGCAGGCAAAGCTGCCCACGTGATTTACCTGAGCCACGCGGCTTCCCATGATTGCTTGCGCCGCAGGCTGCAGTTCGTGACGCTCGTACATCACCCAGGCAAGCGCTAGCGGGCAGGAAGCCACAAAGCTTTGGTTAAAGCGCACGCTGCTGGCCTGCATACGTACAATATTGGTCAGTGGACAGTTTGCGGTGGGGGAGTAATCGGCAAGGGGGGTATAGCTCAGCTCGCTGTCTGGCACGGTATTCAGCGCGGCTAAACAGGCGTCTCTATTGTTGCTTAAGCGTTTGATTTTTAGCTGAGTAACGGGCGTTATTGGATCATCGATATGAAGGGGAGCCCACGGTGCCCAGTGGCGAGGAATGTCAATAATGCCTTTTTGCACGGCCACGCCAAGTGCAATAAGAGCCAATATAACCAGCGTGCTGCGCATCCAACCTCCTTGTGTACTTACGCAAACTCTACAGTCCGCGCAGAGGGTGTGCGATACTGCGCACCTTAAATAAGCGTGTTGCTTTGCTTGCTCCGCTAATGATCTTTTTGCTAGCTGTTTTCACTAACTGTTTCCACTAACTATTTTTACTAACCGTTTTTCGCTAACAAGGGAAGCGCTGTATGTCCCAAGGTACGCTTTTTATTGTTTCCGCCCCGTCGGGTGCAGGCAAAACCAGTCTGGTTCGCGAGTTGATTGAAAGCCTTGATGGCATTCAGGTCTCGGTATCGCATACTACCCGCGTTAAGCGTGACGGTGAGGTGGATAGCGTTAATTACCATTTCACCACGGTGGCTGACTTTGAAGCGATGATTAAGCGTGGCGACTTTTTTGAGTATGCCAAAGTCTTCGATAATTACTATGGTACGTCGCGCGAGGCGGTCCAAACACTGTTGAAAGCGGGCCAGGATGTTATTCTGGAAATCGACTGGCAGGGCGCGCAGCAGGTACGCAAACAAATGCCTGAGGCGGTATCCATCTTTATTCTGCCGCCATCGCTTGGCGAACTGGAACACCGCTTGGCGAATCGCGGTACGGATGAACATGCAGTGATTGCACGGCGCATGCGTGATGCGGTTAGCGAGATGTCACACTTTAATGAGTACGACTACCTGGTCATTAACGATGACTTCACCACGGCGTTTCGGGAACTGCAGTCGCTGGTGATCAGTCGCCGCTTAACGCTTACCAAGGTTAGCGAGCGCCATGCGCCACTACTGGATGCGCTCTTGTCACAGGCGCCCAGCGTCGAGTAATCTATCAGGTTCTATCACTATTCTTTTTCGCTGGGCCGGTGGCGTTATCCAACAACATCGGCCCAGCGTCGTCATTACAGGAAGGCCCCATGGCTCGCGTAACCGTTGAAGATTGTCTGGAAAATGTCGAAAACCGCTTCAAGCTGGTGATGATTTCCACCCAGCGCGCCCGCCAATTGGCACGTGGCTCGCGTGATGCCCAGCTGGCTTGGGAAAACGATAAGCCTACCGTGATGGCATTGCGTGAAATTGCGGCAGGCCTCGTGGACCACACCGTACTCGATGAACCTGTTGAAGCGCCTGTTCGCGTGCGTCCCGCCATGGCGCCCAGCGCCCAAATCGACGACTAAGGCTGAAACGAGCAGGGGCGCGGTAAATGTTCACCATTGATGACCTGGCCGATCGACTCGGCGGCTATTTACCCTCAGATGAGATCCAGCAGGTCAAGCGCGCCTTTTATTACGCCGAGCAGGCCCATGATGGCCAGCGTCGGCGCTCGGGTGAGCCCTACGTTACCCATCCGCTTGCTGTGGCCAATATTCTGGCCAATATGCACATGGACCATCAAAGCCTGATGGCCGCCATGCTGCATGATGTCATTGAAGATACCGGTGTTTCCAAAAAGGCGTTGGCTGCCCAGTTCGGCGATCCGGTGGCGGAGCTTGTCGATGGCGTTTCCAAGCTGACCCAGATCACCTTTGAAGATAAAGCCGTTGCTCAGGCGGAAAACTTCCAGAAGATGGTATTGGCGATGTCGCGGGATATTCGCGTCATTATCGTCAAGCTAGCTGACCGCCTGCATAACATGCGTACGCTTGGTGCGCTCAGGCCGGATAAAAAGCGCCGTATTGCCCGAGAAACGCTGGAAATTTACGCCCGTATTGCCGGGCGGCTAGGCATCAATACGATCCGTATTGAGCTTGAAGATCTTTCGTTTCAAGCCATCCACCCCATGCGTTCAGAGCGTATCAAGCGAGCGGTCGCCAGCGCCCGGGGGAATCGGCGTAGCGCCATGCGTGAAATCCAGTCGTCACTGCAGCAAAGCCTGGATGAAGAGGTGTTGCAGGGCACGGTTATGGGGCGGCAAAAGCACCTGCTCTCGATCTATAAAAAGATGCGCGACCAGCGTAAACCGTTTGCTGAAATCATGGACGTATTCGGGTTTCGGATCATTACCGAGGATGTCGCCAACTGCTATCGTATCCTGGGCGTGGTGCATAACCTGTATAAGCCGGTGCCGGGGCGCTTTAAAGACTATATCGCCATCCCCAAGGCCAACGGCTATCAAAGTCTTCACACTACGCTGTTTGGGCCGCGCGGCATGCCGATTGAAGTGCAGATCCGCACCCGCGAAATGGAGGCCATGGCCAATAACGGTATTGCGGCTCACTGGCTCTATAAAGCGGGGCAGACCACGCATCCGATTGCTGAAGGCAGCCATGCGCGCGCCCGGGCATGGGTGAAAGGCCTATTGGAGATGCAGCGCCACGCCGGGAACTCATTGGAGTTTATCGAACACGTCAAAAACGATCTGTTCCCCGACGATATTTACGTGTTTACCCCAAAAGGCGACATCATGGAGCTGCCCCAAGGCGCCACGGTGATCGACTTTGCGTATAGCGTGCATACCGATATCGGCAATAACTGTATTGCTTGCCGAATTGATCGCCATTTGGCGCCGCTTTCAACACGCCTGGAAAGTGGCCAGACGCTGGAAATTATCACCGCGCCCGGCGCACGCCCCAACCTTGCCTGGCTTAGCTTTGTCTCGACGGCCAAGGCGCGCTCGGCTATTCGCCACGCGCTGAAGCATCAGCAGCAAACCGAAGCGATTACGCTTGGTCGGCGGCTCCTTAACAAGGCGCTGGCGCCGTTTGAAACCAGCCTGGAAGAGCTTGACGACAGCGTGCTTCAGCAAGCGTTAAAAGAGCTGGAAATAGCCTCACAGGATAGCCTTCTGGAGTCGCTGGGCCTGGGCAACCGTATGGCGCATGTGGTCGCCAGGCGCTTGATGGACGTCGCTCATGGTGATCATCCCGATTCCCGTTCAGGTACCTTTGATGGTGGCAAAGCCGTGCTGATAAGCGGCAGCGAGGGCATGGTGATTAACTTTGCTCGCTGTTGCCATCCGCTTCCTGGCGACCCGGTGCTGGGCCATCTTTCTATGGGTAAAGGACTGGTGGTGCATCGCGCCGAGTGCAGAAACCTGATAGAGCATAAAAACGATCCTGATAAGCTGTTTACGCTTGAGTGGTCTGACGCGATTGATGAAGACTTCCCGGTAGCATTGCGGATTGAAATTGAAAGCCGTCGAGGCCTCGTCGCGGAGCTTGCAGGGCTGGTGACCGATGCTGATGCCAATATCGAGCGAATTGGCATTGAAGAGCGTGATGCGCGCCTCTCTACGGTGAATCTCACGCTGTCGGTCAAAGGCCGCGTTCACCTTGCACGTATTATCAAACGCATTCGTAATTTGCCGAACGTCGGAAAAATTACCCGTATGACCAACTAAACCTATTAAAGCGGCCTGGCCGAATTGCCATCCGGCACCGGCCACGTACCGCTATTGCAGTCATTACCTATTTTTGAAAAAAACAGACCCCCTTTTAAACTTTATACAAACACGCTGGTTGGATAATTAACGCTTAATAATGACTGGTACTGAAGAACGACGAGTACTGAATAACTGAGGAGCGAAACACCGCATGAGCAATAAAGCCGTTATTAATACTGACAAAGCCCCCGCCGCGATTGGCCCTTACTCGCAGGCGATCAAAGCGGGTAATACGGTCTATCTCTCTGGTCAGATTCCGCTAGACCCAGCGACCATGGAGCTGGTGTCCGAGGACTTCGAAGCACAGGCGCGCCAGGTATTTACCAACCTGAAAGCCGTTTGCGAAGAAGCCGCAGGCTCGCTTGGCGATGTGGTGAAACTGAATTTGTACCTGGTCGACCTGGATAACTTCGCCATCGTTAACAAAGTAATGGAAGAGTTTTTCTCTACACCGTTTCCTGCCCGCGCCGCGGTGGGTGTTAAAGCGCTGCCTAAAGGCAGCCAGGTAGAAGCCGAAGCCGTAATGGTCATCGGCGACTAAACCGTTAATGACGTTTTCGCTATAAAAAACACCGGCTGAGCGTTTAGCGCCCAGTCGGTGTTTGCGTATTGATTATCTCGTCTGCTATCGACTTTTTCGCTATCTGAAGTAACGCTTTTTTACCCGGAAGTTTTCAATCAGGCTTTCTGAGTCTCTAAAAAGCCGCCCTCTTTGAGTATCTGAGCGTAGCCTTCACGGTAGCTTGGGTAGCGAAACTGATAGCCGGTTCCAAGGATACGTTGGTTATTACAGCGCTTACTGGCCCGGCGGCGCAGCGGCGACTGCATGGTATCGGTTGATTCCACCTTCAGTTGCTTGCCTATCCAGGCCATCACGTTATGCATGGTGACCGGCTCGCAGTCGCTACCCAGGTAAAGTTCCGCCAGCGGTTGACCGCTTTCCTGGCTGCGAATTAAATGCGCCAGAATACCGGTGCAATCATCCCGGTGAATACGGTTGGAGTAGATAACCGGCGTAACCGCAGCGATGCGGCCTTCTGCTACCTGGTGAATCAAGCGGTCACGGCCAGGCCCATAAATGCCTGAAAAACGTACCACAGTGCCGGGTAGCGAATGGTTAAGCAGTAGTTGCTCCGCTTCATACATCAGCATGCCAGAGAAGCTGGTAGGGCCGGTTGGGCTATCTTCGGTCACCTCCTCGCCTTCCTGCTGACCATATACGCTGGTAGAGGAGACAAAAAAGACCCGACGTGGCGATTTTTTGTGCTGTTCCATCACGCTCAGTACGCGCTTTAGACCGTCCGGATAGGCGCTTTGGTAAGCGCTCTCTTCAAAGCGGTCAGCGCTTACGCTATAAATGACGTAGTCCGCTTGGGGGAGTGCAGATGCATTGGCCTCATCAAGATCATTAAGGTCAAGCGCCAGGGGTTCAATGCCGGTGTCTTCTAAAGCCGCTGTTTTACGACGTGCGCCAATGACGTGGTGCCCCTCATCAATCAACTGGCGTCCTAAGGTAATGCCGAGATCACCACAACCGATAATCAGTATCGTTAGCTTCACCTTGTCCACTCCTTTTGATAAATATTCCCTATTGGATACAAACTCGCTGCGAGATGTGACATCGTCATCAGCATTTCCTGTCCCTTTTCGTCCCGCTGACTGCCATGATATCCGTCATGAGCTGCTACGAGAGGATGCCCACTGGCGCCGTTATGACTTTAACAGAACTTCGCTACATCGTAACCCTTGCCCAAGAGCGCCACTTTGGTCGCGCGGCTGAACGCTGTCATGTGTCGCAGCCCACGCTTTCTGTGGCGGTGAAAAAACTGGAGGAGGAGCTTGATATACCGCTGTTTGAGCGCTCCAAATCCACGATTCAAGTAACCCCCCTTGGCGAGAAGATCATTGCTCAGGCCCAGCGCGTGCTGGAGCAAAGCCGGCTGATTTATGAAATGGCCAGCGCGGGTAAGGATCAGCTATCCAATCCACTACGCATTGGGGCTATTTACACGATTGGTCCCTACTTGTTTCCGCACCTGATTCCTGCGCTTGCCGATATCGCGCCGCAAATGCCGCTGTATATTGAAGAAGGTATGACCGGAACGTTACGTTCCAAGTTAAAAAATGGTGAGCTGGATGTCATTATTGTGGCACTACCGTTCACGGACACCGATATTGTGACCAAGCCTATTTACGAAGAGCAGTTTGAAGTCTTGATACCGGCAAATCACCGCTGGGTAGAGCGCGAGGCTATTCGTAAAGAGGAGCTGCTGGAAGAGCGCTTGCTGCTGTTGGGTGAAGGCCACTGCTTTAGAGACCAGATTCTTGAGGCGTGCCCGGCGATTAGCCAAAAGCTTAACAACCCGAATAATACCTTGATTGCCGAGGGAGGCTCGCTGGAAACCATTCGGCATATGGTGGCGTCACGGCTAGGCATTACCGTACTGCCGCAGTCAGCGTTAGGCACCGATCAGTATGAAAATGCGATGCTTGAGAGCCGACCCTTTGTCGACCCCGCCCCTTCACGAACGGTAGCGATCGCCTGGCGAGCCAGCTTTCCGCGCCCTAAAGCAATCGACGCCCTGGTGGATGCCATCAGCCAGTGCCAACAGCCCGCCCAAAAGGGTAAAGCGCGCTCATGAGCGATCTTAATGGCCCCGTCACTGCGCTTAAAGGCGTCGGTGAAGCGTTGGCGCTCAAGCTTTCGCGGTTGGGCATTGAACACGTGAGTGATCTGCTTTTTCACCTGCCGCTACGCTATCAGGATCGCACCCGGTTAACGCCAATCGGCCTGCTACGCGCCGGGCAGGAAGCGGTGGTAGAGGGTGAAGTGACCGCCTCTGATGTCGTTAAAGGGCGGCGGAGAAGCCTATTGGTACGCCTGCGCGATGGTAGCGGTATTCTAAGCCTGCGTTTTTTTCACTTTTCGCCTGCCCAACAGCAGCAGTTGCGCCCGGGCGTTTCGGTACGTGCGTTTGGTGAGGCGCGGGCTGGGGCCACCGGGCTTGAAATTTACCATCCCGAATATCGCTTGAATGCAGCGGGCGAAACGCCGGTCGATGAGTATTTTACCCCCATCTACCCCACCACCGAAGGCTTGAATCAAGCCCGCTTGCGCGCATTGACGCAGCAGGCGCTTGGCGTACTGGATAGCGCGCCCGAAGCGCTGCCGGATGTCATTCCTGACGTGCTGCGTCAGCGTTTTCACCTGCCGGGGCTGCACGCCTGCCTACATTTGCTGCATCAACCCCCGCCTGATGTTGATATTGATAAGCTTTCCAGCGGCCAGCATGCCGCCACGCGCCGTCTGGCGTTGGAAGAGCTTTTAGCGCATCAACTAAGTCTGCGTGAAGTGCGCCTGCGTATTCAGGCCGACGGCGCTCCTCAACTGCCTTCCGGGCGCAGCCTTCAGGCACGCTTTTTAGCCCAGTTGCCGTTTGCCTTAACGGGGGCCCAAAGGCGAGTGCTTGAGGAGATTGCGCTGGATTTAAGCCGCCCCGCCCCCATGCTGCGCCTGGTGCAAGGCGATGTGGGGTCGGGGAAAACCGTGGTGGCCGCCATGGCAGCGCTAGCGGCCCTGGCAGGCAATTGCCAAGCGGCGATAATGGCACCTACGGAAATCCTTGCTGAGCAGCACTACCGGGCGTTTAAGGCGTGGTTTGAGCCACTGGGTATTGAAGTCGCCTGGCTTGCGGGAAAATTAAAGGGCAAAACCCGCCTGGATGCCAAGGCAGCCATCGCCGATGGCCGCGCACGTATGGTGGTCGGCACCCACGCGCTGTTCCAGGACGACGTTCATTTTCAGTGCCTGGGACTGGCCATCATCGACGAACAGCACCGTTTTGGGGTTCACCAACGCTTGGCTCTGCGTGAAAAAGGCGAAGCGGGTGGGTTAACGCCGCACCAACTGATCATGACCGCGACACCTATTCCCCGCACGCTGGCCATGAGCGCCTATGCGGACCTGGATGTCTCGGTAATTGACGAGCTACCGCCGGGGCGTACGCCGGTTAAAACGGTAGTGGTGTCTGACGAGCGCCGCCCGGAGGTTGTTGAGCGGATTCGCCGTGCCTGCAGCGATGGTCGCCAGGCCTATTGGGTGTGCACGCTGATTGATGAGTCCGAAGTGCTGCAGTGCCAGGCGGCGGAAGTCACCTGTCAGGAACTAACCGACGCGTTACCGGAGCTTGCCATTGGCTTGATCCACGGGCGAATGAAGGCCAGCGAGAAGGCCGACGTGATGGCTGCTTTTAAAGAGGGTGAACTGGATCTGTTGGTCGCTACCACAGTGATTGAAGTGGGGGTAGATGTACCGAACGCCAGCTTGATGATTATTGAAAATCCGGAACGCCTGGGGCTTTCTCAGCTTCACCAATTGCGTGGTCGCGTGGGTCGAGGGAGCACGGAGAGCTTCTGTGTACTGCTTTATCACCCGCCGCTCTCCAAAAGCTCCCGCCAGCGCCTAAGCGTCATGCGTGAGACCACCGATGGTTTCCGTATCGCTGAAAAAGATCTGGAAATCCGCGGCCCGGGCGAGGTGTTAGGCACCCGACAAACGGGCCTGGCACAGATGAAAATAGCCGACCTGGAGCGCGATGCTGACCTGTTAGAGCGCGTCACCGCGTTAGCGTGCGAGCTGCAAAGCGAACCGCAAATAACCGCCGTGCTGGTACGGCGGTGGTTGGGCGAAGCCGCAGGCCGCTACGGACAGGTGTAGCGGTCAGTAACGGTACGTTTAAACGCTAACGTTAGGGCGGGTAGCTTCCTCGATGGAGGCTGATGTGCGGGTCAAGCGATTCGCCGCCTCACCCAAAGGCGCTAGCTGTTCGGTGATGAGGCGTAGCTGGCTTTGAATAGGGCGATACATCACCACGGCCTGTTCGTCAGAGCTTGCCCTGCCGGACTCATCCAGCTGTGTGAGTAGCTCGCTGACGGGCTCATTGAGCGGTGCAACCAGCTGACGTTTGTCCAACTGCTCGGCAAGCTGGTCCAAAAGTTCACTGATCCGTTTAGCGGATGGCATCAAGGCGGCGTCATCCTCGCCTTCCAGCAAGCGGTGCCGGTGGGCGCCCAAGGCCGAGAGGTGGCTAAGCAGCGTATTGGAGAGCACTAAAAAGCGTAGGCCATTATCGGCATCCTGTTTGCGGTAGTGGCCTGGCTCGTGAAGCATATTGGTGAGCAGGGTAGAAAGCGCGGCATCGGCATTGTGGGCATTGCGCCGTGCCAAGCGGTACGCAAGGTCGTCCTGCTTGCCCTCTTCGTATTGATGGATAATTTCATCCAGATAGCGGCGGTGGTTGGTAAGCGTCTTCGCCGCTTCCCGATACAGCCGGCGGCCCTGCCAATCGGGCAGAATAAAAAACACCGCGAGTCCAGCAATCAGCGAGCCAATTAAGGTGTCAAACAGGCGCGGCCAGATAAGGTCGAAGCCGTCGCCTACCTGGTTAAAGCTGCACAGCACCAGCAACGTGATGGCCGCTGTCGCCACGACATAGCGTTTTTCCCGGTTGGCAAAAAAGGTGACGCCAGCGGCCACCGCAATCACGCTCTGCACGCTTGGCTGGGGAAACAGGCTGATCGACACCCAGCCTGCCGTAAGGCCAAGTACCGTGCCCAAAATGCGTTGGGAAAGAAAGCGTCGCGTTGTAGCGAAGTTAGGCCGACATACAAACAGGGTAGTCAGCAAAATCCAGAAGCCTTGTTCGGGGTCCAGCCACTGAAGCAGGCCGTAGCCCGCCATGAGCGCGGTTGTCAGGCGTACCGCGTGGCGAAAGGTGGGCGAGCCAAGGGTAAAGTTGAGCTGTACTCGCTTCCACGCTTCCAGCAGGCTGGAGGGCGAGCGATCATAGAGCGCGCTATCTTCGCGGTCGTTGGTGGTATCCGGGTTATGAGCACTGGCGATCTGTGCTTCGAGCGTCGCGAGGTTGTCCGCCAGCGCATTAAGCGGGTGCATCAGTTTGCGCCATTCGGGTTTGCCGCGTTCGCTCAAATTATCGATAGAGGCCCTAAGGTCGGCCAAGGCTTGTTCACTCTGCTTATGGTCAAAAGCGCGCTTCAGCAGTAACGATTTGGCTAGCTGACGGCAGGCGCGGCCCTGCTGATCCAAAAGCCGCTGGCAGCGAAACAGTACGTCATGGTGAAAAAATGCTTCGGTGAGGGCGCTGTAGGGGTAATGGGTCGAGCTTGCCCGTTCATGAATATCCTGAGCAATAAAGTATATCTGCAGGTAACGGTTAAGCTTTTGACTTCCACGCTGGCCTTCCAGACGACGAAAAATCATCTCTTTTGCCTGGTTGAGGGCATCCACCACTTTGCCGTTCTGGCGTGCCAGCGCCACGCGACGGGCTTCTACATCGACCCCGCGTACGGGTTCAAACAGCGCTGATTTAAGAATCAGAAACTCGCCCAGCGTCTTGTACACGCGCGCCATGCTCTGCTTGACGGGTTGACGAGAAAAAAGAACACACCAGACAACGGAAATAACCCCGTACCAGGCCGCACCCGCCAACAGCAGCAACTGGCGTGAGGCCACATCGGCATCCACGCCGCCGTGCTGCTCAATATTGATCATTGAGTAGATCGATAAAATCAGCGTGCCTGAGGCAATCGTGGCGTATCGCTGGCCGATAGCGCCCAACATGATGAGGGTGAACGTGGATATTCCCAGCCCCAGCGCAAACAGCCATGGCCAAGGAAACAGCCACTGCACGATAAATGAGGCTGAGGTAAAACATACCAGGGTTACCAGCAATGCCTGTAAGCGGCCTTGCCAGCTGTCATCGGTTTCGGAGAGCGCGCAGGCGATAATGCCCAGAAACAGCGGTATTACCAGGGCGATGTCGCCAAGAAAAAGGCTAAATAGCAGGGCTGCGCTGAATGCGATAAAAACGCGCAGGCTATAGGCAAACTTATCAAGTGTCCAAAGACGCCGAAGCGGCAGTGAAATAGGCATAGACGCTCTTATTGTCAGTCGTTGTTAGACTTTAGTATAAGCCCTAGGGCTGGTTCGTTGCTATGGTTTTGGGGTTATCACGTTATGCGTTTTTGGAGCAGATAAGCCCCTACCATTCGACCACACGCTTGCCTATATTATCGCCATTGAGCAACCCAATGAGCGCTGGAGCCACGCTGTCGAGTCCACCGCTTACTTTATCGAGCCGCCATGCGATATTTTTTTGATCAACCAAAGGCGCCATAAAGCGCTGAAAGTTGTTCCAATGCGTTAGATAATCGGGCACGACAAAGTGATGGATTGCGACCCTTTTTTTCCTCAGCTGGGCAAAATTATCCGGACTTTTACGCGGGCTGCGGGTTTGGTATTGGCTTACTAACCCGCAAAGCACGAGGCGTCCATTCGGTCTCATTGCGTCAATCGCAGCAGTAAAAGCGCTGCCCCCGATATTTTCAAAATTGAGCGTAATACCGGAAGGCGCCGCGTTATTAAGTTGCCTGGCGTAATCAGGATGGCGGTGATTAAGTACGGTCTTGAACCCCAAACGGTGTAGCCAATCACGCTTGTCGGTACGTCCGGCTGTCACGATCACGTTTGCCCCTTGGCGCTGTGCAAGCTGTGCGGCAATAGAGCCAACTGCACCGGCAGCGGCACTTACCAGTACGGTATCTTCAGCGGTGGGCTGCCCCAGTAACTGCATGCCTACCCAGGCAGTAAACCCCGTCATTCCTAATGGATGCAAGTAGGCGTCGGGGTCACTGCCCGCCGGTACGCGCATCAGGTGCTGTCCGTCAGTGGCAATGAGCTCCTGCATGGGGAGGTGGCCCACGACGAGATCGCCCCGCTTAAACCCCGGCTCACTGCTGGTAACTACCTCGGCCATGGTCCAGCCTGATAGGGTGCTGCCAGCCTTCCAGCGCTCAATATAGTCATACCCGCTGGACTGCATCCGCGTGCGCATGTAGGGGTCAACGCTGATCGCGAGAGGCTTTAGCAGTAATCGTGTTATGTCTGGCAGGCTAATTTCTATCTTTTCGATGTGCTCGCAACGCAACTCCCCCTCAGGTAAGTGAGCAATCGTTAAGCCTGTCGTTTTTTTCCTGGATACGGTCATAGCGGTCCGTTCATTACATTAATAGCGCTAACGTTACCGGGAATAAACGCAAAAGGCCTGTTTAAAATCGCTGTGCAAACGTTATGGAGGGAGAAAGGCAGGTGAAACGCGTAGGAACCCGCCACCTACGGGTGGCGGGTAGAACCGCTGGAAGAAGCGTTATAAATACTTCAGCAGTTTTTGCAGCTTGTTCATATCGGTGGAGTCACCGACAAGGCGTACCTCGCCGTTGAGCATTCCATCGAGGAAAGCTTGCTGCGTTGGCTTTCTAAGGATACGTAATGCGGCTTCCTGATCACGAAAGCGCAATTCAAGATCCAAATCGACTGGCAGGCTTTTACCTGAAGAGACCCCTTTGGGGGTCATCCGGTAGTAGCGAGCAATGCTCAAGTCTTCCGTCGCAATGCCCCAGTCCAGGTGGCGCATCCTTTCAAGCTGTTCACGAAAGCGCGGCTTGCGGCGCAGGGCACGCTTGAGCATTAGGCTCAATAGCCACAGCGTCAGCTTGAGTTTCATTAGGAAACGGCGTCCTTAAGCGCTTTACCCGGCTTAAAGGCAACATTTTTGCTGGCCGGAATTTGTAAGGGTGCGCCCGTTTGCGGGTTTTTGCCGGTACGTGCTGCACGCTCACGCACGGTAAAGGTACCAAAACCAATCAATGCCACATCTTCGCCTTTTGCAACGCTGTTGGTGATTTCATCCAGAATAACATTCAGGACTTGGCCTGCTTTGTCTTTGGATAGGTCGGCACTCTCAGCGATGGCAGCGGCGAGTTCAGGTTTGCGCATAGGAAGTTCCCCTCATTAACGTTAAGCGTAAAGCATAGCGGTGTTGTTAAAAGTACTCACTAGACTGGGCTAGCTTATCCAGCCTAGACGTGAGCGCGATAAAAATCAGCCCAGCAGTGTGGGAGCTGCTCGGGAAAGCTCCACTTTCCGTCTCACGCAGCCGCCTGTCAACGCAAAACCGACTAAATTCCCGTCTTTATCTTCGGCAAGCGCCGTCATATCACCCCCTTCGCCCTCAATTCGCCAGTGTTCGGGTATCGCCGAAGGCGGATAGGCCACTACGGGCAATAGCGGCGTTTTCACAATGATGGGCCAGGCGCCGAAGCTGACCTGCGTTGGTGAGCCGGCAAGCGTTGCCGAGAGTGCTTTGGCACTGGCTTGTAATGGCTGGACGTACATGGCATTGAGGCCTTCTATGCAAGCAACATCGCCCAAGGCATAAATATGCGGGTGCGAAGTGCGCAGATACCGGTCTACCTGAATACCTTGTGGTGAAACGGCAAGCCCGGCGGCCTTTGCCAGCGCGGTTCTTGGCGTAAGGCCGGTTGCCAGTAAAACAATATCGGCGTTGACGGTGTTATCGTTACTAAGCGTTAGCCGAACCGTGCTGTCATTATTTGGGGCTAACTCTTTAATCGTGCGGTGAAGCGCAAGCTTTATACCGGCTTCCTGAAAGGCATCACTCAGCGCAAACCCCAGCGGTTCTGGTAATAGCTTGGGTAACGGCGTGGCCTCTGGAGCAATCAGAGTGACTTGATGGCTACCTGCCTGCAGGTCGTTGGCAAATTCACAGCCGACTAATCCTGCGCCGATAACGGCAATGCGCGCAGGGCGATCGTTCAGCGCGTGATGGAACCGGCGATAGTCGTCGAGATCATTAATGGTAAAGCAGTAGCGAGCAACGCTTTCTGGAATGGCAAACGGCACCCGGGGTTCAGCACCGGTCGCCAGCGCCAGCGTATCGTAGGCAAGTGTTTGCCCGTCACTAAGCTGCACGGTGTGCGTGTCTGGTGTCACGTGTTCTACTGACGTATGGGTAAGCACATGGGCATCCAACTCATCGGCCAGTACCGCGGCTGAATGCCTGGCCAGTTGGTTGGGCGAGAGGCGTTTTGCAAAGCCGGTAGATAACAGCGGCTTGCTGTAGTCCTTGCCGCTGTCTGCGCTCACCAAAATAATCGAGCGCTTATCGCCTTGGCGACGTAGCGCACGGGCAAGCCCAATGCCTGCCATGCCGGTACCAATGATGATCAACTCAGCGTGGCCAGTCGGGTTGCTAACCGGATGTGATGCAGACATGCCATCCCCAAATAATCGGTGTCGTAAAAGCTTTTAAGACCACCATGTTACACTAGCTTCTCTGTTTTTTGCCCAGGAGTATCTGGTGGTGACGTTCTCTTTTCGGCAAGCGTATGCCTTTCCTGTTTGGCAGCCCGTGGCTGCGTTACGCCCCGCCATGAGCGCTGCCTGGTGGGAGTGGGTTGCGTCTACGGATTCGCTAACGGCTCGCTTGCAAGCGGCAGGCGCAGGGCAACCATTCCGTGTTCGCCTGCTGCGCCAGGGCGTCGGCGTGCCTCTGCGTGATGAAGCGCAGGCGTTGGGGATTGAGCTTCGTCGCTATGCCTGGTTAAGGGAGGTCGCCCTGTGCGTGGGTGATAATCCTTGGGTAGTCGCACGTTCGGTTGCTCCCTTAACACAATTAAAAGGCCAGCGATTGGAGCAACTTGGTGAGCGCTCGCTGGGCAGTTGGCTGTTTCGCCAGCCAGATTTAGTACGCGGCCCGCTTGAAGCCACGAGCGGTGCGCCACGTTTTGCCTTCCCTCAGGATGCTGGCGTGAAAAGTTGTTGGGGGCGGCGCTCAGTGTTTCAACATGGTGGGTTATCGCTACTCGTACAAGAGTACTTTTTATCCACCATGGCAGATGACCTTCGTTTGTCTTCGCGGTAGGCTTGCTCGGCATCTCTTCTTTACGTGAGGTAGGCATGGATCGTTCTTTGTTGCGGCCAGTCGGATGGGCGCGAGTCGCTGATTTTTTACACTTAATGCGCCTGGACCGCCCCATTGGTACCTGGCTATTGATGTGGCCTACCTTATGGGCGCTTTGGGTGGCTACAAACGGGGTGCCTGGCCGCAACGTGCTGCTTATTTTTGTGGCAGGTGTTTATGTTATGCGCGCTGCTGGCTGCGTTGTGAATGATTACGCTGACCGCCATGTTGATGGCCACGTTAAGCGCACGAAACATCGTCCACTGGCGACGGGGCGAATCAGTGAAACCGAAGCCAAACTGCTGTTTATTGGGCTGGTCACTGTTGCGTTTGTGTTAGTGCTGCTGACCAACTGGTTTACGGTGCTGCTGTCGATTGGTGGCGTGATCCTGGCGTTTATCTACCCCTTTATGAAGCGTTACACCCATCTTCCTCAGGTGGTGCTGGGGGCGGCTTTTTCGTGGGCAATCCCCATGGCATTTGGGGCGGTGCTGGGCTATGTACCTGTGGAAGCCTGGTTGCTGTTTTTTGCGAACGTACTGTGGACGGTTGCCTACGATACCCAATACGCCATGGTCGACCGTGACGATGACCTGAAAATTGGTATTAAATCAACGGCGGTGCTGTTTGGCAGTGCAGACCGCTTGATGATTGGATTACTGCAACTGGCGACGTTGGTGCTGTTAGCCTTTGTGGGTGTTCGTGTGGGGCTGGGTGGTTTTTTCTGGCTGGGCCTTGCCGGTATGGCGGCCACCTTTATTCATCAACAGCGCCTGATTCGGCATCGTGAACGCGACCCGTGTTTTCAGGCTTTTTTGAATAACTACTGGTCAGGGCTGCTGGTTTTTGCCGGAATTGCGCTAAGTTGGTGGCCAGTGGCCGGGCCGCTCTAGCAAAGCGTGATTAGGCCTGTCATTCGTTCTTGTTATTGGCTATTGTCATATAAGTGTCATCAAGTCATGGTGTTATTGTCACTGAGATGTCATTGAATTACCTTTCATTGAGCACCGTGAGGCCCTGGAATGACCGCCAAGACCGTTTTGATTGTCGATGATGAAGCACCTATTCGCGAAATGATCGCAGTGGCGCTGGAAATGGCTGACTATCGCGTGCTTGAAGCGGATAACGCCCAGGATGCCCACGCGTTAGTCGTTGACCATCAGCCTGACTTACTGCTTCTGGATTGGATGATGCCAGGTACCAGTGGTATTGAGTTGGCGCGACGCCTTAAGCGTGAAGAAGCAACCGCCGAAATGCCGATTATTATGCTCACCGCCAAGGGTGAGGAAGACAATAAGATTCAAGGCCTTGAGGCGGGCGCGGACGACTATATCACCAAACCCTTCTCGCCCCGTGAGTTGGTCGCGCGCTTGAAAGCCGTATTGCGACGCACCACCCCACGTGGCGTAGAAGACCCCATCGAAATTAACGGCCTTCTACTCGACCCCGTCAGCCACCGTGTTAGTGCGCATGGCAAGGCGCTGGAAATGGGGCCCACTGAATATCGCCTGCTGCAGTTCTTTATGACCCACCAGGAGCGAGCCTATACACGCAGCCAACTGCTGGACCAGGTATGGGGCGGCAATGTGTATGTTGAAGAACGCACAGTGGATGTACATATTCGGCGCTTGCGTAAGGCGTTAGGCGATGTGCACCAAAACCTGATTCAGACGGTACGGGGTACCGGTTATCGTTTCTCAGCCCGGGTGTAACTGTGCGCCTATGGAGCCGTGAGCTTTGGCGTATTGCCTGGTTAGCGACCATAGGTGTTTGCCTGGGGTGGCTATTAGGTTCAGCGGGCCTTGGTTTGGCAGCCGGGTTGGCCGTTTGCCTTTTTTACCATTTACGCCAACTGCGCGTCCTCTTTCAATGGTTAACCCTTAATCCTCATAATGAGCCCCCGGCTGCGGGTGGCATGTGGGGGGATTTGCTTGACCGTCTTTACCGCTACCAAAAAAGCCAGCGCATTACACAAGGTCGATTGCGGTCTACGCTCGCGCGTATCCAGGAATCCTCAGAGGCCATGCGCGACAGCGTGGTAATGCTCGACCGCCACGGTGATTTGGAGTGGTGGAACAGTGCAGCGACGGATATGCTGGGCTTACAAACCGCGCACGATCGTGGCCAGCACATTACCAATTTGTTGCGTGACCCACGCTTTATTAGCTACTTCAACGCCCGCGATTACAGCGAACCGCTTACGCTGACCTCACCCATTGATGAACGCAGCATTCTGCAATACCAAATTACCTTGTATGGCGACGATGAGCGCCTGGTGATGGCGCGGGATATCACTCGTTTGCACCGTCTTGAGGAGATGCGCAGAGACTTTGTGGCCAACGTCTCCCATGAGCTGCGTACGCCGCTTACTGTTCTTTCTGGCTACCTCGAAACCTATGGTGACTTGGCTGAGCAGCTTCCGCCTCGCTTGGGCCGAGGGATCGAGCAAATGCAGGACCAGACGCAGCGCATGCAAAATCTGGTTAACGACCTGCTGCTTTTGTCACGCTTGGAAATTGATCAAGGCGGGCAGGACCATCAGGCGCTGTCGGTTGAGCAATTGCTTAATAGCGTCTGCCAGGATGCATTGGCGCTATCGCACCGTAAGCATGTTGTCCGTGTTGCTATTGAAAGTGACGCCCAGCTCATAGGGAGCGAGCAGGAAATACGTAGCGCCATTTCTAACCTGGCTTTCAATGCGGTGCGATATACCCCAGAGGGTAGCCAAATTATACTGCGCTGGGCGCCCATGGAAGATGGAAGCGCATGCATAGAAGTAGAAGATGATGGAGAGGGCATCGATCCTGTCCACCTTCCCAGGCTAACGGAACGCTTTTATCGGGTTGATAAAGGTCGAAGTACCGCGACAGGCGGTACTGGGCTTGGTCTTGCCATCGTTAAGCATATCCTGCTGCGCCATGATGCTCAGCTTCAGGTTGAATCGCATCCTGGCGAAGGTTCGCTATTTCGCTGTACTTTCCCCGCCACTCGGCTGGCTGCTACCTCCTAGCCGCCTTTCTCTGGTCTTCTGTATAACCTTTATCCAAGCGTGCCATATGGACAGCCATCTATGGTTCAAGTCTGCTCATGTGTCATTTTTAGTCAGTTATGGTGGTCCCTTATACTCGATCAGCGAGCATGATTGGCACGCGGGATTTATTTTAAGTTGTTTATTAATAAGAAATATTTTTTTATTTTTGTTTTTTGGCATTACATCTGCATTAAGTTGGGAAAGGAAGATTACCGCAGGAAATGGTACGCCAGGAAGGCACTTCCTTAAGATTAGCGGTATCAACAGCGATCGAGGAGAAGGAACATGATGTCCAAGGAACTACTCAAGAAAGCTGGGATTTTAGGTGTAACATTCGGTTTACTGGCAAGCCCCTTCGCTTTTGCCCAAGAGCCAGTAGATCCGAGCCACGATATTACAGCTGATGAAGAACCCATGCAGCCGCAATCATCTGGTACAGGTGCAGGTGGTGATGCATCTACCTATGATGCAGACGACCTTTCAGATATGAACGGTGAAAGTGCAGGCGATACTACTCGTCCCGGTGCAGGTTCTTCTCAACATGAAACTCATAATGAGTCGATGGATGGTGGTCCAACGGGTGTAACAGGTGGCGGCGATACGTCATTTGAGCCGAGCGACCTGCCTGAGCAAAATAGCTCTGTGACCACTGGTCAAGACCAGTGACCAGCGGTTTAAACACTCAGTGCTAAAAATTTGTACTACAGTTTAGGAACGAGCACGGGATAAGGATGTCCCATCGCATGGATGCTCACCGATTCATGGATTGAATCAAGCGACAATCAGAGCGTTAGTCAGGGTAAATTCCAAGGTTGGAGTCCCGCAAAAGGAGTGGAAGCTAGCGCTAGATATTGTCCATAGATGCGAGGTTAGGGCCCTGCCATGGCAGGGCCTAATCTTGTTATGTAGCCCTTGATGAGCCGTCGTGTTTGGCTGGTTTTAAAACTGAACCTTTCCTATCTACGTTTTTTTAACATTACCCTCGCTCAAATAGTTTTTTCACGATTCTCTTGTCCCACGGCGTGATGACCCCTTTCATGCTTTTTAAACGCAAAGGTTGATAACGAGCTTTTTAGCTTGTTCACCATGGTGCTGTGCCAACACTAAAAAAATGTTAGCTTGTTATTTACTTGGATAGCTTTATTTGTGTGGTCGTGTTTAAAAATATTTTTAATCATTCAGCATTTCATGAATTTGGGATGTTTGGGCACTTGGACCATAATCTTGCAGTCAAAGGCACTGATCGCTTCTCACCCTTCAGTGCAATGGTATTTACGTTAGTGTGATAATAGCCAAGACAGGTGAGCGGCACCCCACATCAGGAGAGCGTTATGTCATTTAAAGCAGTTTTAAAAACGGTAGGTATTTTAGGTATTTCTATCGGTTTGATTGCAAGCCCGCTAGCTTTTGCCCAAAGCTCTATTGAGCGTACTAAAGATCGTGCAGTCGGCAGCGATGTCATCGACATGCCGCAATCCACTAGCACGTCTAGTCCTCACTACTCACCCAGTGAGCTTAACCATAGTCAGCGTGATCATATGAACGGCAACTATGCACCGTCAAGCCAGCTGCAGTGGGATCAGGATGGCACCCAGCGTCGTAACACCCATTCGTTCGAATCGACCGAGTTAAATCACAAAGAAGGCGATAGCCTGGACTGGTAAACCACTACTGAAAGCATTAAAAACCCCGTTAAAGCGGGGTTTCGCGTTTAAAAGCGTAGAAAAAAAGCATGACTTTTCAGGTGTTACGAGGGCCGCTGGATCGTAAGCTCATTCGCCGTACGATAATATTGGTCCCACATTAGTACGGCTCCTGCTACGGCCCCCGGAATCAGAAAAAGATTGGCAAGCGGTATCCAGGTAACCAGAGTAACGAGCCCGCCGTAGCTGAGGCTTTGCCACCAGCGCCTGGAAAGCCGTTGACGCATATCCTTGAACGAGACCTTATTATTATCCATAGGATAGTCCAGATAGGTAATGGCCATTACCCATGCGGAGAACAGCCCCCATAGAATCGGCGCAAAGAGGTTGAGCCCTGGAATCCAGCTGATGATAAAGAGGGCAATGGCGCGTGGGGCGATATACGCGAGTTTGACCAGCTCTCGGCCTAGCGCATCAAGCGCCGTTTTGGTCAGCCCGCGATCATCCAGCGGTATACGGCCTGTTTCTTGAATTTCCACTTTAGCCGCTAAAAAGCCGTAAAAAGGCGCCGCAATAAAGCTTGTGATCAGGGTAAAGGTGAAGAATACAATGACAATAAGGCTAACCACAAACAGCGGCCAGATCAGCCAGGAAAGCCAATCCAGCCAAGCAGGTACTAATGTCATCCAGTGGTCAATCCAGCCTGAAAAGCGCGTAATCACAAAGCTGAACATGGCGGCATAAACAATAATATTGACGAGGATAGGAAGAAAAATATAACGCCGCAGGCCTTTTTGATAGACCAGCCGCGTACCTCGGCTAAGCGCTGTTATTGCATCCAACATTCAAGCAGTCCTCATCAATACAAACGTCCAGGCGGGTGTTCGCCCAGACGTATTGCAAGAGGAAATGCCTCATGGGTCAAGGCTTTTTCGTTACCTTCTGGTCGACGGTGTCCAGGTCGCTATGTCGAATATCGAGCCCCTTCACGAGATACACAACGTACTCTGCCAGGTTGTCGGCATGGTCGCCGACGCGTTCCAGCGCGCGCAGCACCCACATAATGCTGAGTATTGAACTAATTGAGCGCGAATCCTCCATCATGAAGGTCATCAATGAGCGCATGGCACTGCCGTACTCATCATCGACCGACTCATCTTCACGCACTACCTTCATCGCCAAGTCGGTATCGAAACGGGCAAAGGCTGTCAGCGCATCGCGCAGCATTTTACGTACATGCTCACTGATATGACGAACTTCAATTAAGCCACGAACCGTGCTGGTGTTTTCGCTGAGCAGGATTGCATTACGCGCAATCTTGCTGGCTTCATCGCCGATACGCTCAAGATCTGAAGTGGCACGAATAACGGCAAGCACCAGGCGTAAGTCTGATGCTGCAGGCTGGCGGCGTGCCAATACACGGGTGCACTCTTCATCAATTTGCAGCTGAAGATCGTTCACTTGCCGGTCGTTATCGCGTACTTTTTCAGCCAAGCGGGTATCGTTTTCCAGCAGGGCGAATACGGCATCCTGAACCTGTTTTTCCACCAGGCCGCCCATGGCCATCAGGTGGGTTTTTAGCTCTTCCAGCTCTTGGTTGAACTGGCGCGAGATATGCTGGCTGTGGGTATCGCTCGTAATATCCATTGAGCACTCCTGATGTTGGGTTAGTTAGGCCTGATGATTGACGACTACGTCATGCGGCCGGTGATGTAGTTCTCGGTGCGCTGTAAACGCGGATTAGTGAAGACCTGGTCGGTAGGGCCGTACTCAACCAGCTCTCCGTTGTGTAGAAAGGCCGTATAATCGGAGACCCGTGCGGCTTGCTGCATATTGTGGGTGACAAGGATAAGGGTTAGCTGTGATTTAAGGTTACGAATCAGCTCCTCAATCTTCAGCGTTGAAATCGGATCAAGCGCTGATGCCGGCTCATCCAGTAGTAGCACATCCGGTTGAACGGCAAGCGTTCGAGCGATGACCAAGCGCTGCTGCTGACCACCTGATAGCTGCCACGCCGAGCGATGCAGGCGGTCTTTTACCTCATCCCATAGGGCTGCTGAGGTCAGCGCCCACTCGATAATGTCATCGCGTTGCCGCTTGGGTAGGCGATGCTGTAAACGCAAGCCAAAAGCGACGTTTTCATAGATCGACATGGGAAACGGATTGGGCGTTTGAAACACCATGCCTACCCGGCGGCGTAGCTCGGTCACGTTCATCTGCGCAGCGTAAATATCCTGCCCTTCAAGCTGAATATGCCCACTGTGTTCCACGCTCTCGTTAAGATCATGTAACCGGTTAATGGCACGTAGCAGTGTTGACTTGCCACAGCCTGAAGGCCCAATAAAGGCCGTTACCCGGTGGCGTGGCACACTCAACGTTAAATTACGCAACGCCGATTTCCCCGCATAGGCGAGGTTAAATTGGTTGATACTCAAGGCGCAGTGCTCGGATGAAAAATGCGTCACCGGCGCCTGTGGGGCATTGGCTATATCTAATGACGCTAGCATTCGCTTCCTCGTTGGCGCCTAAAATAATGACGCAGAAATATGGCAGTTAGGTTAAGCACCAAAATAATAACCACTAAAAGAAGCGCCGTGGCGTAAACCAGAGGCATAGCGGCCTGTACATCCTCGCCATGAAAAGCAGTATCAAATAGATGATAGCCAAGATGCATAAATTTGCGCTCCAGATGCACATAAGGAAACTCACCGTCGACCGGCATTTGCGGAGCTAACTTGGCAACCCCCACCAGCATAAGCGGAGCTACTTCGCCTGCGGCGCGGGCGATAGCGAGAATAACGCCGGTTAGCATGGCAGGAGTAGCCATGGGTAGGACAATACGCGTTAGCATTTCCAGACGGGTGGCCCCCAGCGCTACTGCCCCCTCACGCTGAGCATCGGGGATGCGAGCAAGCCCTTCCTCGGTGGCCACAATCACGACGGGAAGCGTCAATAGCGCGAGCGTTAAAGAGGCCCATAAAAGACCGCCGGTGCCGAACGTTGGCGAAGGCAGTGTATCGCTAAAGAACCAGCTATCCAGCGTGCCGCCAATGCCGTAAACGAATACGCCAAGGCCGAACACGCCGTACACAATAGAAGGTACGCCCGCCAAGTTGCGTACGCCAATGCGTACTAACCGGGTAAGTCGGTTTTGATGGGCAATTTCATTAAGATAAATAGCGGCCAGTACGCCAAAGGGGGTGACGATTACGGACATTAAGATGACCATCAGCACCGTACCGAAAATAGCCGGCCATACGCCACCGCTGGTATTGGCCGCGCGTGGTCCCTCGCTTAAAAACTGCCAAACGTTAGTGCCCCAGGTGTGCGTTTTTTGCCACCAGGACATGGCGTTAGGCGCTAGTGCCTGGCTAACGCTGTCCAAAGATTGGCGTAACGTCTCGCCCTGTGCCGTGACCAGCAGCAGTTGCCCGGGCGGGCGCTGATTAGCCGGTAGGGTAAGCGCGTTGTTTAAATAGTCCCACGCTTCGCGGCCATGCAACGATTGTTGAGCGGTTTCTACTGCGGCCAGACGACCAATAAAACTGCCCCACGGAGCACGTTCCAGGCGGATCAGGTCGTGCGGTGTTGTACGTGAGGTAATATCGTCGATATCTACCCAGTGCCAACTGGCGCCGTCGACATCACGGTTACCTTTAAAATAGAGGCGCTCAACCCCGGCCTCCTGAGGCAGTGGCGTTTCGCGAATAGCTTGCCCCGCAACAACGCTACCCGAGCGTAGTGTTATTTCTTCAAGCGTGGCGGGCCAAAAATGGCCTAACCCACGAACAAGCAAGAGTGTAAGTAACGCGCTTAACATTAAAAGTGACAAGGCCACGCTAGCGGCGCATAGCCACGGCCATAATTTATCGAGCCGATGCTTGGAAGCGGAGGCGAATAGGCGGCTCATTAGTAATGCCCCACTTTATGGTAACGGCGGCGCATACGTAAGCGTACCGCTTCGGCCAGGGTGTTTACTAAAAACGTAAATAGAAACAGTACCAGCGCCGCTAGAATCAGGTGATGATAGGTAAACCCGCCGGGGGAGGCTTCTGGGAGCTCAATCGCGATGGCGGCGGCCATTGATCGCATGCCTTCAAAGGGGCTGGCGCTCAGCAGGGCGGTGTTGCCACTGGCCATTAACACAATCATGGTTTCACCTACCGCACGACCCATACCTATCATCACCGCAGAAAAGATACCCGGCCCCGCCGCTGGTAGCGCGACTTTCCATAGCGCCTGCCAGCGGCTGGCCCCGAGCGCTTGGGCGCCTTCCATCAGGGAGGGCGGGACGTCGGCAAGGGCATCTTCGGCAAGGGAGTAAATGCTGGGTATTACCGCAAACCCCATGGCGATACCTACAATCAGCGCATTGCGAGTGACGTAGTCCATGCCCCAGCGCTGTTCTAACCAGCGGCGCAGATCGCCGCCCAGAAAGAGTTGCTCCAGCAAGGGCGTCAACCACACCGCCAGCGCCACCATGCCGATAAGCCAGGGTACAAGCCATAGCCCGGCCCAGGAAAACGGCAGTCGCCGATGCCAGCGAGACGAGGCCATGTACCAGAGTACGCCCGCAAGCCCCGCGCTGATTGGTAGCCATACCAGCAGCACCAGCGTACTGGCCAGGTTTCGCTCCACCCATGGAGCAAGTACTAAACCGGCAATAAATCCCACTACCACGCCGGGCATTGCCTCCATCATCTCAAGAGTCGGCTTAATCCGGCTGCGCAAGTGTGCTGACATGAACAGCGCCGAGTACATGGCGGCGCCTAAGGCGATAGGTAGCGCGAAGAGCATCGCCGCCAAGGCCGCTTTAAGCGTTCCCCATACCAGTGGCGAGAGCTTATCGAAGGCAAAGGTCTTATCCAATGCCAACAGCGGCAGCGTTTCCCAAAATAGAAACACGCCAATCGCCAGAATCGCGAGTAGCACCGCGATGCCTCCCGCCGTAATAAGGCCGGTGGCGACACGATTTTTAAACTGGCGTAGCGGCTGATAAGAAGCAGGAACGCGAGGTGGGATCATATCAACATCATAGGGAAGGCATGGCCGTCGCGAAGATGGGTTGCATGGTGAGTTCTCCTTACTCTAAGACACTTTTATGACAATTGGATGATAGTGAGCTACCAGTGTTGCTGATTTGCGAGTTCATCATCGGGCAGCGGTACAAAACCCGCCGCACGGGCAATTTGCTGGCCTTCTTCCGATAAAATAAACGCTAAAAATGCCTGCTCGGCGGCGGGTAGTGACTCATCTGGCGGTAAATTAACGTAGAGGTAAAGATCGCGTGATAGCGGGTACTCGTTACGCTGAACAGCCTGCTCGCTGGGCGCGATTTCTTCCCCCTCCTCGGTAACAAAGCGCAGCGCATGGACCATCGGTGTCAGGTGATTATATCCGGCATATCCCATGGCGTTGGGCGACTCACCCACGGCCGCGACAACAGCAGAGGAGCCCGGGTGCTCGCTGATGTCGGGGCGGAATTGGCCATCACACAGCACCTCGGCCTGAAACAACCCATAGGTGCCCGATGCCAGGTTACGCCCATGCAGCGCGATATTTCCATAGGGCCACTCGCGTGTGGCGGCCAAGTCGCTCCAGCGTCTTATCGGCTTATCGGCGCCGCACGCTTGGCCGGTGGAAAAAATGGCATCGGCCTGTTGGCGCGTAATGGCCCGCAAGGGGTTATGACGATGAACGACCAGAATAAGCGCATCTCTGGCCACCTTAAGCTCTAGCGGTGGATAACCGTAGCGATCGATAAACGCTTGTCGCTCTTGGTCATTCATGGGGCGTGACATGGGGCCAAGCCGTGCAGTGCCCGCCGTAAGCGCTGGCGGTACGCTGGCCGAGCCGGTAGCCTGAAACTGCACATTAATCTCTGGATAGCGCACGGCTAGCGCCTCGCCCCAGCGCAATATGAGTCCGGCCATGGTGTCGGAGCCAATCGCACTCAGGGTGCCGCTAACTGGTTGTGGTTGCCCCCAGGCAGCTGATGCGAATAGCATTAGTACCGTGGTAAGCGTAAAACGCAGGCGATTTTTTTTCCCTGACGACCAACCAATGCGCTTCAAACGTATGCCCTCATATGATTAACTAATGCCTTATATTGCTATGCAGCAACCACACAACAATAACCCTATTAAGCGACCGACTTATGACACTTTTAGAAACCGACCTGGATGATGCTCCGGCCCCCCAAGGCCTGCTCACACTCAAATTACTGGCTTCTCGACAGGATACCAACCTTTACGGCGATATTTCGGGTGGGTGGTTGGTTAATCACATGGATCAGGCGGCAGAACTGGCAGCCGGCCGTGAGGCCGGCGGGCGTACTGCGACAGTGGCCATCGAGTCGATGGATTTCTTAAGCCCTGTGCGCGTGGGCTCCATGGTGAGTGTTTATACTCATGTACAGGAAATTGGCCGTAGCTCTCTTAAGATCGATGTCGAAGTATGGGTGCGTATCCCTCATGGGCGGCGCCTTGAAGAGCGCCAAAAAGTCACTGAGGCGCGTTTCGTCATGGTCGCTCTGGACGATAATGGTCGTATCCGTGCCGTGCATGGTTAAGGCCTGCTGACCCTTCATCAGATGGCACAATGGCTTGCAAAAAAAGGGCGCCTGGGCGCCCTTTTTATCAACCGTGGGTAGCGATTAACCGCCAACGGCATCACGACCTTTCAGGTAGGCATACTCGCCGATATCACTAAACGGGCGGATAAGGTTCTGGAAGTTAGCGTACGACTCATAAATGCGCCGTGAGTCTTCATCGCCCTCAACCTGGTTTTGGATCACTGCTTGCGAGGATTCGTAGAGTGCCTGAACAACATCGTCGGGGAATTCGCGTAGCTGAACGTTATGCTCATCAACCAGAGTCTCTAGCGCCTGCGCGTTGCGGTAAGCGAACTCCGTGTACATGGCCAGGTTGGACGCGCGTGCTGCTTCGCGAATAACGTCCTGCAGATCTTCTGGCAAGGCATTCCAGGCATCCAGATTGATCATCGTCTCGACGGTTGCGGTCGGCTCGTTCCACACCGTGGTGTAGTAGTAGTCGGCCACTTGATGCAGACCAAACGCCATATCGTTGTAAGGGCCTACCCAGTCGGCGGCATCCAGAACACCCGTTTGCATCGAGGTGAAAATCTCAGAGCCTGGCATATTCACGGTGCTGACACCGATGCCGTTCATGGCTTCACCGGCAAGTCCTGGCAAACGCAGTTTAAGGCCCTGCATGTCGTCCAGCGAGTTGATCTCTTTCTTGAACCAGCCCGCCATTTGAGGGCCAGTGTTGCCCACTGCGAACGGCTTAAGATTATGCTTGGCGTAAACCTCGTCCCACAGCTCCTGACCACCGCCGTGATACAGCCACGCATTCATCTCAGTCGTTGACATACCAAAGGGCACGGCGGTAAAGAACTGGGCAGCCGGGAGCTTACCACGCCAGTAATAGGGCGTGGAGTGGCCCATTTCTGCCGTTCCAGCCGATACCGCATCAAACACTTCCAATGCAGGTACCAGCTCGCCTGCGCCGTGTACGCGGATTTTCATACGGCCGTTGGAAAGCTGCTCAACGCGGCGAGCGAAGTCGTTGGCGCCAGTGCCTAGCGCCGGGAAGTTCTTCGGCCAAGAGGTCACCATGTCCCAGGTATACGTTTCATCTGCATGCGCGGTCGCTACAAAGGGGGCGGCAGCGACACCGGCAGCACCTAAGCCAGCGGTTTTTAAGAATTGGCGGCGTTGCATGGCGGCTATAACTCCGAATAAATACGATTATTATTGCGTTACGCGTGAGCGTACGTGTCCGCTCGCCAGTATGCGCTAACCCGGTTTTATTGGGCAACCTGTTAAGACACTTCCCCTTAACATAGGCGTTACAGCGGGATTAGCTTGGCAAACCCCAGCACTAGCCACTTAACGCCCTCGCCTTCAAAGCTCACTTGTACTCTGGCGCGTGCGCCTTCGCCTTCGGCATTAAGAATAATGCCTTCACCGAAGACGGCGTGGCCAACACGTTGGCCCACATGCAGGGCAGGTAAATCGCCATCGCTTTCAACACGCTGCTGCGCAAAACTGGTGCGGGCGGCGGTTACCGGGCGTGAGATATGGCCGCGCAGGCGAACCTCTTCTAGCAGGTGCGGCGGTAATTCACGCAAGAAGCGCGAGGGACGCGGAAACACCTCTTTGCCGTGTAAGCGGCGAGTTTCTGCGTGGGTCAGGTAGAGTTTTTGCATGGCGCGGGTAACGCCCACGTAACAGAGCCTGCGCTCCTCTTCCAAACGCCCCGGCTCTTCGAGCGACATTTTATGCGGGAACAGACCCTCCTCCACACCGGCAATAAATACCACCGGAAACTCGAGGCCTTTGGCAGAGTGAAGCGTCATTAACTGTACGCTATCCTCAAACTCTTCAGCTTCATGGTCGCCCGCGTTAAGCGCCGCCTCGGAAAGAAATGCCTCCAGAGCGGCCATGCCTTCGCCCGCCTCGGGCGTTTCAAACGCATCACCCTGGGTAAAGGCTCGGGCAGCAGTGACCAGTTCTTCGAGGTTTTCGACCCGCGCCTGGCCTTTCTCTCCGCGCTCACTCTTATGGTGCTCAATCAGGCCCGTGTGCTCGGTGACGTGATCGATAATTTCGTAAAGGGTTAAGCCTGCCGCGTCGTTATCCAACTGCTCTATCAGGTTGGCAAACGTCTGTACCGCGTTGGCCGCACGGCCCTTTAACGTACCGTCCTGAAGGGCATCATGCAGCGCCTGCCAAAGTGAAATACTCTGTTCGCGCGCGCGCAGGCGCAGAATTTCCACGGTACGCGTGCCAATGCCGCGGGTCGGCACGTTGATCACGCGTTCAAGCGAGGCGTCGTCATCGCGGTTAAGCAGTAAACGTAAATAGGCGAGGGCGTTCTTGATTTCCAGGCGCTCGTAGAAGCGGTGGCCGCCGTAAATGCGATAAGGCATGCCTTGACGAATCAGCGTCTCTTCCAGCAGTCGGGACTGAGCATTGGAACGGTAGAGAATCGCAATATCACGGCGGTTAACGCCTTCATCGACCTTCTCTTTGATAGTGTCGACGATATAACGTGCCTCCTCCAGGTCGTTAAACCCGGCGTAGACAGAAATAGGCTCGCCCTCGATACCATCGGTCCACAGGTTCTTGCCCAGCCGGTCACTGTTATGACTGATCAGCGCATTGGCAGCATCCAGAATGGCACTGGTTGAACGGTAGTTCTGCTCAAGACGCACCGTCTGCGTTTGTGGGAACTCCTCCTCAAACCGGCGAATATTCTCGATCTTGGCGCCGCGCCAGCCATAAATGGATTGGTCGTCATCGCCCACTGCGGTCATGGGGGTTTGCATGCCGCTCAGCAGCTTTAGCCAGGCATACTGCAAGGTGTTGGTGTCCTGAAACTCATCCACCAATATGTGCCCAAAGCGCTCACGATAATGATTTAAAAGCGCCGGGTTATCCCGCAGAAGCTCAAGACTTCTAAGCAGTAGTTCACCGAAATCTACCAGCCCGCCGCGTTCACAGGTTAATTGATAGCGCTCGTAAAGCTCTACCATTTGCGCCATGTAGGCATCGCCGTCAACGTTCACCTGATGCGGGCGTAAGCCCTCTTCCTTGCAGCTTGAGATGAACCCCTGGACCTGACGCGGCGGAAAGCGCTCATCGTCAATGGCGTAATCCTTGAGCAGCCGCTTCACCAGCCGGAGCTGGTCATCGGAGTCAATGATCTGGAAGTTTTGCGGTAGCCGAGCGTCCTGCCAATGGGTTCGAAGCAAGCGGTGAGCAATAGAGTGGAACGTGCCTACCCAAACATGGCGCAAGGAGATTCCCTGCAGGGCTTCAAGGCGCGTGCGCATCTCGCGGGCAGCCTTGTTGGTAAAGGTAACTGCCAGTAGCGCATAGGGCGACAGGCCCTCTGCCTGCATCAGCCAGGCAATTCGGTGAACCAGTACCCGGGTTTTACCGGAGCCTGCACCGGCCAGCACGAGAAGATTGCCCTGAGGAGCGCTGACTGCCTCACGCTGGGCTGTGTTGAGCTGATCGAGTATCGCCGTGACGTCGTCCATAAAAGCCGCTGCCGGATCGAAAAGGGGCGGCTAGTTTAGCACAGCAGGCGAACTGGCTGTGCATACAGGCGTTAGCGTACGACGATTTAGTTGTCTTCAGGGTAGCGCAGGGTGTTCAGGCTTTTCTTCACCGATTTAAGCTGCTCAGCCAGTTTGGGGCCGCGGGTTTTGGCAACGCCTACAGCGAGCACATCAATCAACACCAGGTGGGCGATGCGAGAGCTGAGTGGTGTGTAGATCTCGGTATCTTCGTGAACATCAATATACAGCGGCAGGCTGACCTCTTCTGCCAAGGGGGAACCGCTGGGGCACAGGCCAATCACTGTAGCGCCTGCTTCACGGGCCAGGCGCACGCTGGCGACCAATGCTTTGGTCCGGCCCGTTTGAGAAATCGCCACCACCACATCGCCCTCTTTAAGGGTCACCGCCGACATGTTCTGCATGTGCGGGTCCGCATAGGCCGATGTAGATATCTGTAAACGGAAAAATTTGTGCTGTGCATCAAACGCGACAGCGCCTGAGGCGCCAAAGCCGTAAAACTCAACCCGATTGGCCATCGCCAGCGCATTAACCGCTTGGCCCAGCGCGTCGTTATCGAGCCGGTCACGTACCGAAAGCAGAGTGCCGACCGTGGAGTCAAAAATACTGTGCGAGAACTCAGCAACGGAGTCACTGTCGTTCATTGAGAACTGCGCGAATTGGCTGCCAGACGCCAGCATTTGCGCTAACTGCAGTTTAAAATCCTGAAAGCCATTGCAGCCCAGGGCGCGACAGAAGCGCACCACGGTAGGCTCGCTAACGTTGGCTTCGGTGGCGAGGTCGACGATCCGCATGTGGATAACCTCGTCAGGATTACGCAGTACAAAGCGTGCCACTTTTTGTTCGGAGCGGCGAAAGTGCTCCATGCGGCGTCTCATCTCATCGAACAGGGCGCGACTCACGTTCAGCTCCTCGATTATCCAGTGCGCGCGTTTTGTACTGCGCGCTTTGCTGTATTTGTCAGCATTTGCCACAGTATGCCTGAGTGATGGCATAAAAGGGCAGTGAAACGATGTTTAGGCATGCGTTTAAAAGGCGTTAACGCATTTCGCCAAGTTTCGTCATCATAGTGTCAAGTAAGGTATAGTAAGAAGTGAAGTGTCGCACTGCATCATTCAACAGTCGCCACAGATGCAGGTGGACGAAGACATATTCACCTGGAGGCACGTCGATCATGAAAAACGTCGAACGAATTACCTCGGTCAAAAGCGAGTTGCTGGATATTTTTATGGGCATGGAAGTGGATGAGCATGCTCAGCGCCAGCGTAGCGCCGCACAACGCAATTTACGGGCTCGCCGAGGAATTGAACTGCATCGGGAGTTTCAGAAGTTATACCGGGATATCGCCCCCCTGCCAGACGATGACGAACGGCAAGAGAGCGAGTTGCACTAACGGCATGTAGCTCGGTGTTTAAGCAGTACCCATATAGTGCTGCCCTGCCAAGCGGCAGGGCGTAGGCATCGCTAGATCAAGCCGGTCAGGAATACGATAATCACACCGAGTGGCGCCACGTACTTGGCGAGTAGATTCCACAAGGTGAAATCGTAGATATCTAACCGTAGCTCCTTGCGCGCTTCTTCTTTGTCCAAACATAGCGAGAAGAAGATAATCGCGCCCAGACCCGTCAGCGGCAGCAAAATCTTGCTGGTGAAGGTGTCGAGGAAGTCAAAAATGTTGAGGCCGAATAACAGTACCTCGGACCACACATTAAATGACAGCAGCGCCGCCACACCGAGTACCCACACCGCAATACCGCTCGCCAGTGTCGATCCTACCCGGCTCAAGGGCGTGCGCTCTTCGATTGTCTCAACGACCGGTTCCAGCAGCGAGATAGCCGACGTAATGGCGGCAAACGTCAGCAGCAGGAAGAACATCAAACCGAGAATAGTGCCGCCCGCCATGTTGCCAAAGGCCAGAGGTAACGTTACGAAGATGAGTCCCGGGCCTTCGCCTGCGCTTAGCCCGTTGGCGAACACAATGGGGAAGATCGCAAGACCTGCAAGCAGGGCAATGACCGTATCCAGGATGATAACGGTACGCGCTGTGCTAATCAGGTTGACGTCTTCGCCCAGATAAGAGCCATACGCCATCATGATGCCCATACCCAATGATAGGGTGAAGAAGGCTTGGCCCATCGCCGCTAGTACGACACCACCGTCGAGTGCACCCCAGTCAGGGCTGAACATGAATGCAAGTGCTTCACCGAAGTAGCCGCTTGTTACGCCATAGCCGACCAAAATCAAAAGAAGCACGATCAGCGCAGGCATCAGAAGTCGTGAAGCGGCTTCAAGCCCCTTGGTCACACCACGCGCCACGATACCAATGACCAGCACCATGAACGCGGTGTGCCAAAGTAGGAGCGTTGTAGGGCTGCCCAGCAGGTCGCCAAAAATAGCCCCGACGGCATCAGCATCCTGGCCGTTAAATGTCCCGATCACCGACCCCAGCGTGTAATTGAGTGACCAGCCGCCGATAACACTATAAAAAGATAGAATTAAAAAGGCCGCCAGAACGCCACTAATACCGATAGTTGCCCAAGCCCTGGAGCGCCCGTGACGCGTAGCAAGGTCGGACATGGTGTTAATCGGGTTTTTCTGGCCCCGGCGACCAATCATCCATTCCGCTACCAGAATAGGCAGGCCAACCAGCGTTACGCATGCAAGATAGACCAGAACAAAAGCAGCGCCGCCGCTTTCACCGGTCATATATGAGAAGCGCCAGATATTCCCTAAGCCTACCGCTGAACCGGCAGCTGCAAGCACAAAGCCCATACGCGATGACCATTGTGCATGTGCAAGTTTTGCCATACATCACCTACTGTTGGTTGAATTGTAATAAGCCGCTATGCGCCCCATTTACGCATGTTCGAAAAGCACAGACGGCTCTGCGCTTTTCAAAGAGTATGCGCAATTTATCCGATCAAGAGGCCCCGTGCCAGTTAGGTTAAATTAATATTAGCTTAAAACAACAGGTTTTGTGCCTCACCTGGAAAGTCGCTAAGCGGGGGTAGGTCGGCAAGTTCGCCAAGCGCATTGTATAGCTGACGTGCCATCTCGGGAGACTCGCGATTATCAGCAGTATGCACAAATAAGAAAGGGGTTTTCCCCTGACTTATCCACAGGTGGAGGCGGGCTTTCCAAGGGGCGAAGTAGTGCGTATTAATCGTTTTGTCAATATGGCCAATAAAGCGAACGACCGGAAAATTACCTGTGGAAAGCACGTGTAACGGGAGTTTCGGCTTTTCCTGCTGAGCGTGCGCAAGTCCCGCGTGGCCCTCGGCAGGGGTTGAAAAGACAGGGCGTACATCCAGCATTACACGGTTGGCACAATAAGTTATCAACAATTGGTTAAGCGCTTTTTCAGCCGCGCCTTTGTGGAAAAAAACAGGATGACGAACTTCAACCGCGCATGGTAAATGAGCGGGCCAGGCAGCCAGTAAGGCCTCTAGCTTTGGTAGCTCATCCGCCCCGAAATCTCGCGGTAGCTGCACCATGGTAGGGCCAAGACGATCATGCAGTGGCTCAAGTGCGGCTAAAAAGGACCAGACATCATCCAAATGGGCAAGCCGCTGGTCATGGGTGATACTGGCAGGTAATTTAAAACAGAAGCGAAAATGAGCAGGTGCCTGGCGAGCCCAGGCGGCAACGGTCTCGGCCTTTGGCGCACCGCTATAAAAGGTCGTATTACCTTCCACGCTGGAGAATACGCTGGCATAGTCGCTGAGCAGATCTGTCTTGGCGTGGCGGGCATACAGGCTGCCCTGCCAATCCTGGTTGGCCCACATGGGTAGGCCTAGGTAGAGGGGGAGGGTCATACGCCAACGAGCCTGCTGCATTTATAAAGCGTACTAATGTAGCATGAAGAGATGTTTTAACGCCGCCGTATAACGGGCCGATAGCCCTCAATAACAGACAAGGAAAACCAATGCCGACTACGCCACGTGTCCTGGTGCTCCATGGCCCTAATCTTAATTTGCTGGGTGCTCGGCAACCGGAAATCTACGGTGCTGCAACGCTTGATGACGTCAACAGTCTGTTAATTGAAAAGGCGACGACTGCGGGGTGGAAAATTGACTGCCTGCAGAGCAATCATGAAGGCGTGCTGATTGATGCCATTCATGCGGCAAGACTGGACGGGACCCTGGCGATCATTATCAATCCAGCCGCCTACACGCATACCTCTGTCGCTATTCTGGATGCACTCAATGCTTTCGATGGGCGAGTCATTGAAGTGCATATTTCCAACGTGCATAAGCGCGAGAGTTTCCGGCATCACTCCTATATTTCGCTGCGCGCGGACGGTGTGATTGCGGGGCTAGGCATACAGGGATACTTGGCGGCAATGGATGCTGTCGTGAATGGCGTTTGTTAAGCGAGTTTGTTGGCTGGTGCTATCGCAGCCAGTCTTGGGTGGGCGTTTTAACCGGGAATGTGTGCATGCTTTGGAAGGTCGTGATCAGTGTAAAAACAGATAGCGAGCCTGTCATACCGCTGGGTATGACAGGGAACGTTATTGATCCTACCAAAATGATCTGCAGACTCACGTCCTCGCTTGTTGGCCAGCTTTTCCCTAACACTCAATCGCATTAACCGCCAAACCACCCTTGGACGTTTCCTTGTACTTGTCCAGCATGTCTTTGCCCGTATCACGCATAGTGCGGATAACCTTGTCTAACGAGATAAAGTGGGTGCCGTCACCGCGCAGGGCCATTTGAGCGGCGTTAATCGCCTTGACGGTGGCAATCGCGTTGCGCTCGATGCAGGGCACCTGAACCAGCCCGCCTACTGGGTCGCAGGTCAAACCGAGGTTGTGCTCAAGACCTATTTCAGCCGCGTTTTCGACCTGCTCAGGCGTAGCGCCCATGACCTCGGCCAAGCCTGCGGCGGCCATGGCGCACGCTGAGCCCACCTCGCCCTGGCAGCCCACTTCGGCGCCGGAGATGGACGCATTTTTCTTGCACAGAATACCGATGGCACCGGCGGCAAGCAGGAAGTCCACCACATTGCGGTCATTGGCACCTGCCTGGAACTTCATGTAGTAGTGCAGCACGGCGGGAATAATACCCGCCGCCCCGTTGGTTGGGGCGGTGACCATGCGCCCGCCGGCAGCGTTCTCTTCGTTCACCGCCAGGGCAAAGATGTTGACCCACTCCATGGCGGAAAAGGTTGTGGCGATCAGGCAGTCGTTCTGCTCGGCCGCCTGCAAGCGCTGATGCAGCTGTCTTGCCCGGCGTTTGACGTTAAGCCCACCGGGTAGAATGCCTTCGTGGGTCAGGCCGTTATCGATGCACTCGCACATGGCCTGCCAGATGCGCCACAGCTCGTCTCTCACTTCCTGCTCGCCGCGCCAGGTTTTCTCGTTCTCCATCATCAGGCGGCTGATGCTCATGCCTTCGCGCTTACAGATGGCGAGTAGTTCTTCGGCGGAGTTGAAGTCGAAGGGGATCTCTGCGGTGTCCATGTCTTCAAGCTTGGCATCTACCTGGTTTTGGTCAACCACAAAACCGCCGCCTACCGAGTAGTACGTGTTGGCGGTCAGCAGGCTGCCATCTTCGGCAAAGGCGCAAAGTTTCATGGCGTTCGGGTGATGGGGCAGGCTCTCTTCATGAAAGATAATGTCCTGGTCCCATTCAAACGTGACATCTTTCTGGCGGCCCAGCGATAGGCAACGCGTCTCTTTCAACGCCGCAATCGTGGTGTTGATAATCGAAGGGTCGATGGTGTCCGGGCGTTCGCCCAACAAGCCCATGATAATGGCATGGTCGGTTCCATGGCCGATACCCGTGGCGGAAAGCGAGCCATACAGATGCACTTCCAGGCGGCTCACCTGGTCGAGCAACTGGCTATCGCGCAGAACGGCCGAAAACTTGAAGGCCGCCATCATGGGGCCGACCGTGTGTGAGCTGGAGGGGCCGACGCCAATTTTGAAAAGGTCGAAGACACTAATAGGCATGGAAGACCTCTGAATGGGAAATAAAAAGTCGACTCACCCAACGTTGGACAGGGGAATCGCGAATTAATGCCGCGTAACCTGGTCCTGGCGTCGATTAATGAGCAGACTTGATGATTGTTCTGTGGATGAAAGGAATAGCGTCAGGCAAGCGCGGCTAGTTGCCAAATACCACCGTGCGCCCATTGTGCAGAAAGACTCGCCGCTCAAGGTGATAGCCAATAGCGCGGGCGAGCGTCAGACACTCTATATCGCGCCCTTTGGCGACCAGGTCCTCAGGGTAGTGTGCATGATCAACTGGCTCCACCCCTTGAGCAATAATCGGCCCCTCGTCGAGGTCGTTATTGATGTAGTGCGCCGTAGCGCCTACCAGCTTAACGCCTTTTTCGTAGGCCTGGTGGTAGGGCTTGGCACCTTTGAAGCCCGGTAGTAGTGAGTGGTGAATGTTGATGGCTCGCCCGCTCAAAAGCTCGCACATGCTTGGTGACAATACCTGCATGTAGCGCGCCAGAATTACTAGCTCCGCCCCGGTACTCTCAATAATCTCGAGTACCTGGGACTCCTGCTCGGTCTTGGTATCGGGCGTGATAGGCAGATGATAGTAAGGCAGATCATGCCAGCTCGCTAAGGGCTCAAGATCCGGGTGATTGGAGATAATCGCCTTGATATCCAGTGGCAGCTGCCCGGTACGGTAGCGATAGAGCAGGTCGTTTAAGCAGTGATCTGCCTTGGATACCAGAATGACCGCACCCGTGCGCTTGGCGGGAGGGGTCAGTTCAAACGTCATGCCGAAATCGGTGGCGCGCGGCAGAAAATTCTCCTGAAACGCCTGCTCATCAAACGCTTCTCGCTCGGGACGAAACTCCGCTCGAATAAAAAAGCGTTCACCCAATCGATCATCAAATGAGCTCAGTTCGGTGATATAGCAGTGCTGCTCTTTTAAAAAGCGGGTCACCACATCGACCGTGCCCAGAATGCTGGGGCATTGGGCGGCAAGTATCCAGGTATCCGTCATTCGGCTCATGGCGCTTCTCTTTCATCAGCTTGATCAGCAGTCAGGGCAGGCCGGTGGTGCCGGCCTGCCGGCTTATTATTGTGTGTCGATACCATATTCCGCCGAGGCGTCGAGCAGCCAACGGTAGCAGTAGTCGGCAAAGCTGCGGCGCACCACCAATTCCCAGTGTGTCTCGGAAGGGCGGCGCAAAACCACGGTGGCCTTGGCAAACATGGTGGTTACCCCCTTGCCCACGGTAAATGTGCTGGGATGTACGTCATAGGAGATCGACTTCATCAGCACCTCGCGGGCGTTGTCGCCGCTTAGCGTTAGCACTGTCTGGCCGCCGCTTGCATTGACGATGCTCACGTGGGCATCGCCCAAGGCCTGGCGCAGCGCACTTTCTAGCGCGCCCTCTTCGCCACCCGGCACAATCACTAGCCATTCGTCGGGCGAGAGCCACTGGATAGTGCGCTCGCCGCTATCGTCGTGTTCCAGAGCATTGGGTTTGGCCGGTAGGCTCATGCCCAGCGTGGCGCGAACCGCTTCATCGAGCACGATGGCCCCGCCGCGCAGCACTAGGTGGCCCAGCAGTGCTTTTTCACGCAGGACAACGCCTGCCTGACCGTTAGTGCGGGGCGCCGGGTGCTGCTGGTAGCTCCACGCCAGAGGAGATTCGACCTGCGGATTGCCGTCGGGCACGGTGTTGAACTCGCAAACGTTAGGTACACTCGCGTTAGACATGCTGGCGCTCTCCTTTTGGATCGATGAAGACAGGACTTACGATTTCAGCTTCATGCACTGTGCCATCGGTCATGGGAATATAGACGGTCTGCCCCATCCGCTCGTGACCACCCATTACCACGGCAAGGGCAAAGCCGTGTTTGAGCGAGGCGCTGTAGTAACTCGACGTTACGTGCCCCTTCATGTCCATAGGGATCGACTGCTTGCCGTCAAAGACGACCTGGGCGCCTTCCTCCAGTACCACGCTTGGGTCTTTGGGTTTCAGGCCGACAAACTGCTTGCGGTCCGTACGGCGGGTGTCGGGGCGTGACAGGGCGCGCTTGCCGATCCACGGGAAGGGCTTGTCGTAGCCGATCGCCCAGCGCATTCCAAGATCTTCCGGCGTCACCGAACCGTCGGTATCCTGGCCGACAATGATCAGGCCTTTTTCCGCACGCAGGACGTGCATGGTTTCGGTACCGTAAGGCGTCAGGTTGTACTTTTTACCGTGCTCGAAAAGCTTCTTCCAGACGTGCATGGCGTAGTTGGCTTGCACGTTGATCTCGAACGCCAGCTCGCCGGTGAACGAAATGCGGAAGATGCGCGCGGGCACCTCGGCGACCGTGGCATCGCGCCAATCCATGAACTTGAAGTTCTCTTTATCAAGATTCATGTCGGTCAGCTCGGACAAAAGCTTGCGGGCGTCCGGGCCGGTCACGGTCATGGTTGCCCAGTGGTCGGTCACCGAGTTGAAGTAGACCTGAAGCTCCGGCCACTCGGTCTGGTGCCACAATTCTAGCCACTCGAGCACGCCTGCCGCGCCGCCGGTGGTGGTGGTCATCAGGAAGTGGTTATCACCCAGGCAACTGGTGGTACCATCATCCATCAGCATGCCGTCGTCTTTACACATCAGGCCGTAACGCACGCGGCCAGGGGCGAGCTGGGCCCACTTGTTGGTATAGACGCGACCCAGGAACTCGCGGGCATCCGGGCCTTGAATATCGATCTTGCCAAGCGTCGAGGCATCCAGAATGCCCACGCCTTCGCGCACCGCCAGGCACTCGCGGTTGACTGCATCGTGCATGGTTTCTTTCTTGCCATTCACGGTGCGGGGGAAGTACCACGGGCGTTTCCACTGGCCGACATCCTCGAACTCGGCGCCGTTTTCCACGTGCCACTGGTGCAGCGCGGTGTAGCGCTCAGGGTCAAACAGCTCGCCGCAGTGACGGCCAACGATGGCGCCAAAGGTCACCGGCGTATAGTTGGGCCGGAACACGGTGGTGCCTACTTCGGGAATCGAGCGTTTCAGGCAGCGTGCAGCAATCGCCATGCCGTTGATGTTGCCAAGCTTGCCTTGGTCGGTACCAAAGCCCAGCGCGGTGTAGCGCTTGACGTGCTCAATGGATTCAAAGCCTTCGCGGGTGGCAAGCTCAATACCCGCCGCGGTGACATCGTTTTGCAGGTCAACAAACTGCTTGGGCGCGCGTAGGGCGCTCTTTTCATGCGGCACTTGATAAAGCGCGCAGGAAGGCGCATCACGCCGCGCTCGCGTGGCGGGTAGGGCAGCTTCCTCGGCGCTGTTAAAGCCGCACTCCAGCGCTGCCTGACACCCAATGCGAGCGCCATCGGCAAGCGTTTCGCCGAGGGCATAATAGCCCGCCACGCCGCCAGCCGACTGCATGCCCTTGACCGTGCCGGGCACAAAACCTAATAACGCTTCGTCCCATGCCGGGCGTGTGCCGGTGTGTGAGGAGAGGTGGATCACCGGGCTATAGCCGCCGGAGGTGGCGATGGTATCGCACTCAAGCTCTTCGGCTTTGCCGGTCACCACGAAACGCTCAAGATCAATGGCCGAGACGCGTGCGCCGGTAACACGCTGATTACCGCGTGCTTCGATGACGGCACTGCCGGTGATCACGCGAATACCGCTGTCGCGTGCCTGGCGAACCAGGTCGCCATCGGGGTTGGCGCGGGCATCGACAATGGCGACGACCTTACGTCCGGCTTCTTTCCAGTCGAGGGCTGCGCGGTAAGCGTGGTCGTTGCTGGTGGAAAGTACCAGGCTGTTGCCGGGCACCACCGCGTAGCGGCGAATATAGTTGGATACGGCGCCTGCGAGCATGGTGCCCGGCAAGTCGTTGTTGGCGTACACCAAGGGGCGTTCGTGGGCGCCGCTGGCCAGCACCACTTGGCGGGCGCGCACGCGGTGAAGACGCGCACGTGATTCACCGGGGAAGCCCGCTTCACGGGCGGTATCGGCCATATGCTCGGTACGCCGCTCGTGCAGCGTGACAAAGTTGTGGTCGTGATAGCCGTTGGCGGTGGTGCGTGGCAGCAGCGTCACGTTATCCATCGCGCCAAGCTCTTTTACTGTTTGCTCAACCCAGCGCGTCGCTGAAACGCCATCCAGGGTTTCGCGGCTATCCAGCAGCGAGCCGCCCATCTCTTCCTGTTCATCACACAGGATCACACGGGCACCGGAACGCGCGGCAGAAAGCGCCGCGGCAAGCCCCGCTGGGCCCGCGCCGATCACCATCACATCGCAGTGGTGATGCATGTGATCATAAATGTCCGGATCGGACTCGGTCGGTGCACGACCCAGCCCCGCGCCCATGCGGATGTACTTCTCATAGGTCATCCACATTGAGGCAGGGGCCATAAAGGTCTTGTAGTAGAACCCTGGCGGCATAAAACCACCGCCCAGCTTGCCTACCCAGCTCATTACGTCACGCTGAACGTTGGGCCAACCATTGGTACTGCGCGCCACCAGGCCGTTGTACAGGCCCTGCTGGGTAGCGCGTACGTTGGGCACTTGGGTGTCATCCTTGGCGCCCAACTGAACGACGGCATTGGGCTCTTCGGCACCGGCGGCGACAATGCCGCGAGCGCGTGAATACTTGAAGCTACGGTTGACGATATTCACGCCGTTGGCGAGCAGTGCCGAAGCGAGCGTGTCGCCTTTCAGACCCTGGTAACGCTGACCGTTAAAGGTGAATTCAAGCACTTGGGAATGATCGACACGCCCACCGGCATCAATACGATTTTTCTGGGTCATGACGAGGCCTCCTCATTCAGTGCTTTGTTTTCAGGCCGTGCGCCCACGGTCTGCCAGCCGCCATCGGCCACCTGAACACCTTGTTCGTGACGAGCATCGGGCGTTGCCGCCGTAATGCTTGGCTGCTCACCCATGGGGTAGGTTTCGAGAATTTCGTAGGTCACCGTATTGCGGGTGATATTGAAGAACTTACGACAGCCCACCGAGTGCACCCACATTTCGTGGTGAATGCCGCGCGGGTTGTTGCGGAAGAACAGGTAGTCACCCCACTCCTCGTCGCTGGTATTGTCCGGGTCGGAAGGGCGCATCAAGTGGGCCTGGCCGCGAGGGTGGAACTCCTCTTCCTCGCGGTGCTCCTTGCAGTAGGGGCAGAAGATATAAAACATGATGGGCTCTCCTCAGTGCGCCACGCCAGCGGCGCCGTGTTCATCAATCAGCGCACCGGTATTGAAACGGTCGATGGAAAAAGGCGCAGCGATGGGGTGCATTTCACCCTTGGCCAGGCTTGCGGCGAAAACATGCCCGGAGCCGGGGGTTGCCTTGAAGCCACCGGTGCCCCAGCCACAGTTGAAATACAGACCTTTAACCTTCGTTTTGGACAGGATCGGGCAAGCATCTGGGCAGGTATCGACGATGCCGCCCCACTGGCGGTTCATACGCACCCGAGAGAACATCGGGAACATCTCGACGATGGCCTGAAGGGTGTGCTCGATGGTCGAGTAGCTGCCGCGCTGGCCGTAACCCACGTAGCCGTTGATGCCCGCTCCGATGACCAGGTCGCCCTTGTCGGACTGGCTGATGTAGCCGTGAACGTGGTTGGACATGGTGACGGTATTGAGGACCGGCTTGAGCGGCTCGGACACTAATGCTTGCAGCGGATGGGATTCCAACGGCAGCTTGATGCCCGCCATGTTAGCCAATACGCCGGAGTTGCCCGCCGCCACGCAGCCCACGGTATTGGCTTCGATATCACCGCGGTTGGTGTGGACGCCCAGCACCTTGCCATCGCGAATCTTGAAGCCGGTGACCTCGGTATTTTGCAGAAGATCCACGCCGAGAGCATCGGCACCACGCGCATAGCCCCAGGCCACCGCATCGTGGCGCGCCACGCCGGCACTCTTCTGCCAGGAAGCGCCCATGATCGGGTAGCGGGCGCGGCTGGAAATATCCAGTTGAGGCTCGATCTCCTTGATCTGTTGCGGAGTGACTACCTCGCTGTCGATACCGTTCAAACGGTTAGCGTGAACGCGGCGCTGAATATCACGCATGTCCTGCAGGGTGTGGCCCAGATTGAGCACACCGCGCTGGGAAAACATCACGTTGTAGTTTAAATCCTGGGAGAGGCCCTTCCACAGATCCAACGAGTGGTTGTAAAGCCGCCCTGATTCATCCCATAGATAGTTAGAGCGTACGATGGTGGTATTACGTGCGGTGTTGCCGCCGCCCAGCCAGCCCTTTTCAACCACGGCGACATTCTTGATGCCGAACTCTTTCGCCAGGTAGTAAGCAGTGGCTAGCCCGTGACCGCCACCACCGACAATGATGACGTCGTAGCGCTTCTTGGGTTCAGGGTTGCGCCACTGGCGCTCCCAGTTCTCGTGATGTCCAAGCGCATGTTTGACCAGTCCGAAGCCGGAATAACGTTGCATAAAGTTTCTCCTTGATCGGCTCCGTGGAGCCGGCTGGCGGCTATCGTCAGGCGATTGAGGCGCTATCGGCTACGTGCTCACTGGTGGTTTGGGCTTGGCCATATACCGGGTAGTGGGCACACAGGTCGGCGACGTTTTCGCGTACCTGGTTTTCTACGTCAGTGGTGTCCTGCTGGTCGGCCAGTACGTCAAGAATGTCGCAAATCCAGCCTGCCAGGTGCTCACAGTCTGCCTCAACCATTCCGCGGGTGGTTACCGCCGGAGTGCCAATGCGCAGGCCCGAGGTAACGAAGGGGCTTTGCGGGTCGTTGGGCACGGTGTTCTTGTTGACCGTGATATGCGCGCGCCCAAGGGCTGCGTCGGCATCTTTACCGGTAATGCCCTGTTTGATCAGCGAGACCAGGAACAGGTGATCGTCGGTACCGCCGGAAACCACATCAAAACCACGCTCAACGAAGACGCGTGCCATCGCACGGGCGTTGGCGATTACCTGACGCTGGTAGTTAACGAAGTCCTGGTTCATGGCCTCTTTGAACGCCACCGCTTTGGCCGCGATCACATGCATCAGCGGACCGCCCTGCTGGCCGGGGAATACCGCGCCATTGAGCTTCTTGTAAAGTGTCTCGTCGCCATCGGCGGAGAGAATCAGGCCGCCGCGCGGGCCGCGCAGTGTCTTGTGGGTCGTGGTCGTCACGACATGGGCATAGGGCAGCGGGCTCGGGTAGAGACCAGCAGCTACCAGGCCCGCTACGTGGGCCATATCGACCATCAGATAGGCGCCGACTTCATCGGCGATGTTACGGAAACGGCGCCAGTCGACCACGCGTGAATAGGCCGAGAAACCCGCAATGATCATTTTCGGCTTATGCTCTCGCGCCAGCCGCTCTACTTCGTCGTAGTCGATTTCGCCGGTGCCTTCGACCAGGCCGTACTGGATAGCGTTGTAGTGCTTGCCCGAGAAGTTGGGGGCTGCACCGTGGGTCAGGTGGCCGCCGTGGGCCAGGCTCATGCCCAGAATAGTGTCGCCAGGACTTACCAGCGCCATGAATACCGCCGCATTGGCCTGAGCGCCGGAATGGGGCTGCACGTTGGCATAGTTGGCACCAAACAGGCTGCAAGCCCGCTCGATAGCCAGCGCTTCCACCTTGTCGACGAATTCACAGCCGCCGTAATAGCGCTTACCGGGATAGCCTTCGGCGTACTTGTTAGTCAACTGGGTGCCTTGCGCTTCCATCACCAGCTTGCTGGTGTAGTTCTCAGAGGCGATCAGTTCGATGTGGGCTTCTTGACGCGCTGTCTCTTCAGCGATTGCCGAGGCAAGGGCCGTGTCGTAGTTGGCCAAGCGGGCTTCGGGAGAAAAATTATTGTGAGTCATCTGGGTCTCCAGGCTAGTCGCTTATATTCGGTCTGGGAGTTTGTTAGCGTCAGGAATGGCATCACCATTCACGCTATCGTGCCGCGATAGTATCGCTGGGCTTGCCCCCCAAGATGCTTACCGACGTCACCGCTCGGCGTATTTGCGACATTGACGTGAATTTTTTATGGGCCTTTATAAGGCGTCGCTCATTTATTGCTCGACGTCGTTTATAAGTAATTGCGGGTAGGCCGGGTGCGTCATGCTGCGGCAACAGGCTAATCTTTAATTGGCCTGCTGATCAGGAAGCGTTTCTCGAAAGCGCTTCACATACGCCAGCTCGATTTAAAATAATGATGCCAGCGCAGTTGTTGGAGTGGCCCTTGATAGCGTCCTTGAGGCCGCTCTCTGAGAAAACCTCTTGAGACTGCGCCAGCACCCGGAAGAGAGGATTTCGCATGTCCAACAATCGTGGTGTTGTTTATATCGGCGACGGTAAAGTCGAAGTTCAGGATATCGCCTACCCGAAAATGGAAACGCCCCATGGCAAGCCCATTGATCACGGTGTCATTCTGAAGGTAGTGTCCACGAATATTTGCGGCTCCGACCAGCACATGGTGCGCGGACGCACCACGGCGCCTACCGGTATGGTGCTGGGGCACGAGATCACCGGTGAGGTGATCGAAAAAGGCAAGGGCGTCGAGTTTCTAAACATTGGCGATATTGTATCCGTTCCCTTCAACGTCGCTTGCGGCCGCTGCCGCACCTGTAAAGAGGGCCACACCGGTCTTTGTCTGCATGTTAACGATGACCGAGCGGGCGGTGCCTACGGCTATGTTGATATGGGTGGCTGGGTGGGCGGTCAGGCGCACTACGTAATGGTGCCCTACGCTGACTTCAACCTGCTCAAGTTCCCGGACCGTGATCAGGCCATGAGCCAGATTCGCGATCTAACCATGTTGAGCGATATTCTTCCGACCGGTTTCCACGGCGCCTTGAAAGCGGGCGTTGGTGCGGGTTCCACCGTGTACGTAGCGGGCGCAGGCCCTGTAGGGCTGGCCGCTGCCGCCTCGGCACGCCTGTTAGGCGCAGCGGTAGTGATGATTGGCGATTTCAACAAGGATCGCCTGGAGCACGCCCGCAAGATGGGCTTTGTGCCGATTGATCTAAGCAAGCATGACCGTTTGGGCGAGATGATTGCCGCAGTGGTCGGTGAGCCTAGTGTGGACAGTGCCATTGATGCGGTGGGCTTTGAAGCGATCGGGCATGGCGGTAAAGAACAGCCGGCAGTGGTGCTTAACCAGATGATGGAAGTCACTCGCGAAGGCGGCTCTATCGGCATTCCAGGTCTATACGTAACTGAAGACCCGGGCGCGGCTGAGAAGGCAGCACAAACCGGTAGCCTGAGCCTGCGCTTTGGCCAAGGCTGGGCCAAGGGGCTCTCGTTCCATACCGGCCAGACGCCGGTAGTGCAGTACAACCGCCAGCTGATGCAGGCCATTCTGCACGGGCGTTTGAACATTGCCGAGATCGTCAACGCTCAGGTTATCTCGTTGGAAGATGCGCCAACAGGTTACGAGCAGTTCGATGCAGGCGTGGCCAGCAAGTTCGTTCTTGATCCGCATGGATTGCTTGGCGCTGCCTGATTAAGCGCTAAAAGAAGCGGGTAACCAACGCTAATAACGCTCATGGCTACGTGCCATGGGCGTTTTTTTGTGTCCGCTTAGGGCGAGTGTAGGGCACAAAAAACGGATACCGAGGAGCTCAGTATCCGTTTTGGGGTCGGGCTAGTGTTGTGGATGAATGAGGGGCTACCGCATTAGAAATCGACCACCAGGTCACCTTTCGGTTTGCTGCAGCAGGACAGGATGTAGCCCTCTTCAATATCTTCGTCGGTGATACCGCCGTTATGCTCCATTTCCACCTCGCCAGATTTCAGCTCCACTCGGCAGGTGCCGCAGATGCCCATACCGCAAGCCTTGGGAATATGCAGCCCCAGCTTGGCGGCTGCGGCGTGAACCGTTTCGCCTGCTTGTATACGTACACTTTTGCCCGACTGGGCAAATTCGATGTTGATCAGATCCTCAGGCTCAGCTAACTCGGCTTCCACTTCGGCCTGCTCGGCAAGCTCCAGGACGTCTTCCTGAACGTCAACCGGTGTCTCGCCAAACAGCTCTTCATGGTAGTGGTCCATGTTGTAGTTGTTGGCGCGCAAAATCGCTTTGATGGCATTCATATACGGTACGGGGCCGCAACAGAAGATCTCCCGCTCAAGGAAGTCCGGTGCCATTAGCTCAAGCATGGGCTGGGTTAGAAAACCGCGGTAGCCAGCCCATGCCTCACCGATATCTTCTTTCTTCTCGCACACGATATGGAGCTTGAATTCGGGGATGCGCGAGAACATGTGCACCAGCTCGCGATGGAAAATGACATCGCGCGGGGCACGGGCGCTGTGGATGAACTCCACATCGACGTTGGCGTTGGTATCGAAGAGCCAGCGCGTCATCGACATTAGCGGTGTGATGCCTACGCCGCCTGAGAGAAGCAGTACCTTTTCGGCAGGAAAGTCGATGGAGTTGAAGTTGCCCACCGGGCCATGGACCACTAGCTCGTCGCCGACCTTTAAATTGGCATGCAGCCAGTTGGAGACCTGGCCTCCCGGCACCTGTTTGACCGTGATTGAGAAGCTGTAAGGCACAGAGGGAGAGCTTGAAATCGTATAGGAGCGCATAACGGGCTGATTATCGATTTCGAGCTCTAGTGTCACAAATTGGCCCGGCTTGAAGAAGAACATTACCGGCTGTTCAGCCATAAAGCAGAACGTGCGAACGTCCCAGGTTTCCTGAATGATCTTGACGCACCGCACATGGTGGCGGCCGTTGGTCCAGGTTTGGGTCGTGACGGGATTAAAGAAGTTCGTTGTCATCGTCGTCTCAATATGGCCGTGCTATCGCGTTGCCTTCACCGGCCCGTCCTGTCTGCACGGTCCAGCACCATTAACCTGCATTCTGGGTACGCGCTTTATGACCAGCTTGCCTGTTAGCGACACGCACTTACCTTGCGGCACCTTCTGCCTATCAAAAATCTCTGCCCACGTCGTCGCCACGCCACATAGTGTCGTGGGCAGACAATTGAAAGCAAATGGCGTGGACCACAATCCATCAACAAGTAGCAAGCGCTGCGCGCTTCACACAATCGCCAGGTTCAGCAACTTAACAACAACACAATTACGTTTGGTTAATGACTCTGTCGCCACCCTGGGTAAGGGAGGCGGTATTTAAAAGGATATCTGGTATGAACAAGACAATGGATGACACACTCAACGACCCTCTGGCTGCCATGCGTGAAGCGACGGTTGATATGCTGCAGTCCCGCGCGCACGCGTTTTCGCTACCCCAGCCGTTCTATAACGACGCCCGCTTGTTTGCGCTCGACATGCAGGAAGTCTTTGAAAAAGAGTGGCTATTCGCAGGGATGACCTGCGAGATCCCGGCCAAGGGCAACTTTATGACCTTGGAAATCGGTAATAATCCCGTTGTGATTGTGCGTGGCGGTGAAGGCCAGATTCATGCTTTTCATAACGTATGTCGCCATCGTGGCTCACGGCTGTGCACCAAGGACAAAGGAAAAGTCGCTAAACTGGTATGCCCCTACCATCAGTGGACTTACGAGCTTGACGGCCGCTTGCTGTTTGCCGGAAGCGACATGGGTACGGACTTCGACCTTAACCAGTTCGGGCTGAAGCCGGTTAGTGTGCGCACGGCGGGGGGCTTTGTATTTATTAATCTGAGCGATAACCCGCCCGCCATCGACGATTTCCTGGTGACGCTTGAGCACTACCTTGAGCCGTACCAGATGGATAACGTCAAGGTCGCTGTAGAGTCGAGTATTATTGAGCAGGCCAACTGGAAGCTGGTCATCGAGAATAACCGTGAGTGTTATCACTGTAATGGTGCGCACCCAGAGCTTTTGAACTCGCTAATCGAGTTTGACGATACCGAAGACCCGCGCGCGACGGACAAATATAAAGACCTGGTGACCCGCAAGCAGGCCGATTGGAACGGCGAGCAGGTACCTTGGCAGCTCAAGCGCTTTGGCAAGCGTAACCGCGTGACGCGTACACCGCTACTCGATGGCGTGGTGTCCATGACCATGGATGGCAAGCCGGCCTGCAACAAGTTGATGGGCCGGTTGACCAGCCCGGACATGGGTTCGCTACGCATTCTGCACCTGCCCAACTCCTGGAACCACTTCATGGGCGACCATGCCGTCGTGTTCCGTGTATTGCCGCTTGGCCCGCAGAAAACCATGGTCACGACCAAGTGGCTGGTGCATAAGGACGCGGTAGAGGGCGTGGATTACGACCCGGAAAACATGCGTCGCGTGTGGGATGCCACCAACGATCAGGATCGCCAGCTGGCAGAAGAGAATCAGCGCGGTATCAACTCCAAGGCCTACCAGCCCGGCCCCTATTCACCAACCTACGAGTTTGGCGTCATCGACTTTATTGATTGGTACTCCGAGCGCATGCTCAGCAATCTGGGAAGCGATAGCGTATCGCTGCAGTTGGCGCAGGGCTAACTGCACGCTGATGATGGGCTGGCCCGCTTTGGCGGGCCAGCCTGCGTTTAGCAATTGCCAATCCGTTCATCAACACATTAATCAATCAGCTCATGCCCTTACTCAAAGGGCAGAAAACGCTCAATAGCGTGGCGCACCGAGGGCAGCAGAATGTCCTTTTGATCGATAAGCTTGCGCACCAACGTTGGCAGCTCGGTAACCTCCTGCTTGCGATGGGCCTCAGCGGCGATTTGAGCACATGTATCGGGGTCGGCGTTCTCTGGAATATCGATACCCAGCGCGGTCAGCTGTGCCCGGAAATCATCACCATCAATCAGTTCGACAATCATCATGACGGCATCCTCTCTTGTGTTGGTTGTTGGCCTGTCAGTGTACCTATAAATCGGCTGGCAATAGCGCTGGCAACGCGGCAATAGCTATGCCGGGGTCGGTTTTGAATAACTGGGCAAGTGAGTATCGCCTAAAAATTTAAACGCCCTATCCGCCACCTCGGCGGTTAGCGTACAGAAAAAAATAACAACGAGGATAACCTATGGACCATGATGATCCTGTTTTGACCCCCGGTCAGGATAACAAGCAGGTGATGGGGCTGGATTTCCATAACCCCGTCTTTCCGCTCTCCGCACTCGCCATTCTGCTGTTTATTCTTTATGCGCTGATCTATCCCGATGCTGCGAATACCCAGCTTGGCCTTGCCAAGAACTGGTCGATTGAGCATTTCGACTGGCTGTTCATGATTGCGGGTAATATTTTTGTAGTGTTCTGCCTTGCGCTTATTTGTCTTCCGGTTGGGCGGATACGCTTGGGCGGAAGTGATGCCAAGCCGGAATACTCGCGCACCTCCTGGTTCGCCATGCTGTTTGCGGCGGGCATGGGTATCGGGCTGATGTTCTGGAGTGTTGCTGAACCAGTGGCCTACTACACCGATTGGTACGGTACGCCCTTGAATATTCCCGCAGGTACACCGGAGGGCGCTAGCGCCGCCATGGGCGCCACCATGTTTCATTGGGGGCTTCATCCATGGGCGATCTATGGCGTTGTCGCGCTATCCTTGGCTTTTTTTACCTACAATAAAGGCTTGCCGCTAACCCTGCGATCTGCTTTTTACCCGATTTTGGGTGAGCGAACGCGCGGCTGGGCAGGCCATGCCATTGATATTCTTGCCGTATTGGCAACCATCTTTGGCTTGGCAACGTCGCTTGGCTTTGGCGCTACCCAAGCGGCTGGCGGGCTTGCCTACCTTTTCGACATACCCAATACCCTTGGAACGCAGATGGCAATCATCCTGGTGGTTACGGTGATTGCACTGTTTTCGGTATGGCGGGGAATCGACGGTGGCGTCAAGCTGTTCTCGAACATCAATATGGTGGTCGCGGCAGTGCTGCTGCTGTTTGTGGTAATCGCCGGACCGACGCTGATGATTATAACGGGAATTGGCACCACGGCAGTGGACTATGTCAGCCATATCCTGCCGCTTTCGAACTGGATTGGCCGCGATGATGACATCTGGTATCACGGCTGGACCATCTTCTACTGGGCGTGGTGGATCTCCTGGTCGCCGTTTGTGGGGATGTTTATTGCCCGCGTATCCCGGGGGCGCACGGTACGCGAGTTCCTGATTGCGGTGCTGTTGGTGCCGACGCTGGTCACGCTGGTATGGATGAGCACCTTTGGCGGCGCGGCACTGTTTCAGGCCGAAAATAGCATGGGCGAATTAGCCAACGGCATCAGTGACGTTTCGCTTGCCATGTTCCACATGCTGGAGCTACTGCCGTTCACTGGCATCACCTCGACGCTGGCGATTGTGCTGGTGCTGGTCTTTTTTATTACCTCGGCGGATTCTGGCTCCCTCGTTATCGACAATATCACCGCGGGCGGGAAAACCGATGCGCCCAAGGGGCAGCGGGTGTTCTGGGCCGCGCTTGAAGGCGTCATCGCTGGTGTGCTGCTTTACGGTGGCGGTAGCGCGGCGCTTAGCGCGCTGCAAGCAGGCGCGGTGGCGACAGGGCTACCCTTTACGCTGGTGCTTCTGCTGATGTGTTTCAGCCTTTATAAAGGGCTTCACAAGGAGTGGCGCGAGCTCAATGCGGTGCCCAAAATAGCGCGATAGTCAGATTTTTTTGCTGTACTTTGTTGTTGCCAATAGGGGCGCCATTTCAATGGCGCCCCTTTTGGTTAGCGGATATCGTGTCGTGATTCCTGCATGCGTTGCCGCTAATAGCAAAGAGTAGACAGCCAAAGCGTTGCACCATGGCTAAACAATATTAATAACCTGACGGCTATTCTCATGATTTACACCATCGCAATACTGCTCAGCCTGGTGGGCTACTTTGTTATCGGGCATCTCGCCGGGCGGCGCGTCAAAGGTCTGGATGATTATCTGGTTGCTGGCCGCAATGCCCCCACGTTTTTTATCCTGGGCACGCTGGTAGCAAGCTATCTCAGCACCAGCGCGTTTCTCGGTGAAACGGGTTTTGCCTATCAGGGCTATCCGTTTGTGATGCTGATCTTCGCGGCCGTCAGCACTTCGGGATGCCTGCTGGGTGCGCTGGTGTTTGGGCGTTACCTTCGGCGCAGCGGGGCGCGTACCGTGCCGGAATTTTTTGGCAAGCGCTTTGCCTCACGCCGTGTTCAGGTGATTGCCGGGCTGACCACAATTATCGGCCTGGGCGCGTATCTGTTAGGCGTTATGCAGGGCGCGGGCATCATGTTCTCTGAGCTGACCGGTATGCCGTACTGGGTCGGGTTGGTATTGGTGTGGGCAACGTATACGGGTTTTATTCTCTATTCGGGATCGCCCGGCGTCATGCTCACCGACACCATCATGTTTGTGATCTTCTCGCTGGCAGCCTTGGGCGGTTCGATCTATGTGATTCAAGATTTGGGCGGGTGGAACGGTGTGGTGGAAGGTCTGCTTACCCAAACCGACAAGCCCGGCATTGCGCTATGGCACGGCGTGCTGGAAGGGCCTGAGGCCAACTTCTCCTCGCCTGGCGAGGCGCTTACCTGGGGACTAACACTCGGCCTTGTGTGGGCGGCGGTGCTGGCGGCGAGCCCTTGGCAATCCAGCCGTTACCTGATGGCCCGCAATGAGCACGTGGTGATGCGTTCGGCCATGTTGACGGCAGTGGCGCTGGCCATCTTCTACGCATTGATGATGATGACCGGGGCGGCCATCAATCTTTACGATGCCGGACTGGACCCGGAGCGCTCCATGATTTGGGTGGCGCTCAACGTGCTGCCAACCTGGCTTGGCGTGGTCATTCTAACGGGCGTCTTTGCGGCGGGGCTATCGTCTTGCTCGACGTTTCTATCGATCATCGGCTTTAGCCTCTCCAACGATATCCTCTCAGCCTCGCAAGATGAGACGTCGGCCATGCGTAAAAGCCGTATTGCGGTGCTCGCTGCGGGCTTGATAGCACTGCTGCTTGCGCTGTTTCAACCGCCTGCGGTTATGTCAGTGGTATGGTTTGCCGCCACGCTATTTGCCTCTTCCTGGGGGCCGGTTGCCTTGATGAGCATCTGGAGCAAGCGGATTACCGCCGCAGGCGCGGGCTGGGGCTTAGCGGTGGGCTTTGTGGGTAACGTCGCGCTGTCGATGATGATTCAGGCCGAGTGGCTTAGCCTGCCGGTATATTTGCACCCGGTACTGCTAAGCACCTTGATGGCGCTGGTGGCGATTACGCTGGCTTCCAGGTTTACCCATGTCAGCCAGGCCGAGAAAGAGTACCAGACGTTTCTGCATACATTTGATGCTCAGGCCGTCAGTGGCTGGGTGACAGGCACCCGTGTGATTGCGCTGTGCACCATGCTTTCCGGTGGCGCCATTGGGGTATTCCTCTGGCAACAGTACGCGGTCACGCTGGCCGGGTTCGCCGAGCAGTTTAGTGTGCCTGGCAGTGCCGTGCAGGGCGGCTATATGCTGGCGGTCGGCTGCGGGAGCATGTTGCTGATGGCGGGAGCCATAGGGTTCTGGGTAGTTCGCCCTCGCCAGCACAAGGCTTCAACTGCGCCGGTGGCCGTGTCACCTGGCCGTTAACACGGCCTGGGCCGTGAGCCTGCGCTCAACTGTTACGCTTAACCGCTCACCCATGGGTGAGCGGTTATCTTTTTCTGCCAACCGGGAGTCAATATCATGCAGTTAAGTGGTTATCAGCGCGGTCTGTTGATGGTGGTACTGGGGGTGGTGTTTCTCAGTTTCGACGGCCTGCTGATCCGCCTTGCCGATACCGAGGGTTGGACCATCGTCTTCTGGCGCGGCTTTTTGATGTTCTGTGTGCTGGGGCTTGCGTGTTGTCGAGGCAACCGACTGGCCACGCTACGCGTGAACCCTTTTTCATCGCTGGTTTCGGCAATACTATTGGGGCTGATTTCGGCGCTTTTCGTACTCGCGGTGATGAACGCCAACGTAGCCAACGTGGTGGTGATCCTTAGCACTGCGCCGCTGTTCGCCGCCCTGTTTTCACGAGTGTTTCTCAAAGAGCGTGTTGCTTTGCGCACGCTGGTTGCGATCGCTGTCTGCATGCTGGGCATGAGTTTGGTCTTTATGGGCGAGGGCGCTCACGGCATGCTGGTAGGCAATCTTTATGCGCTGGCGGCGGCAGCGGCGATTGGCGGTAATTTGACGGTGCTGCGCCGCTTTCCGAGCATTGATCGCATCGTGGTGATTGCTGGTGGGGGCTTGCTTTCTGCGGCAATCGCGCTGCCTTTGGCTTCGCCGTTTGCGCTGGATGCCCCGCGCTATGGCGTCCTCGCGGTGATGGGGCTTATTCAGATGCCGCTGGCCACTGTGCTGATCAACAGCGCTACCCGCTATCTGCCGTCGACGGAAGTGGCGTTGTTCTATCTGGTTGAAACCGCGCTGGGTACGCTTTGGGTATGGTGGTTGTTGGGCGAGCAGCCCACAGCCTCAACGCTTGCGGGCGGGGCAGTGGTGATCAGCGTGCTGATGGTACATGCGGGGATTGGCCTGCATTTGGAAAGGCAGCGCCTGCGGCTATACCCGGGCTTTATGGGGAAGTAGTACGTTTGACGTTTGCCGCTTGTGAACCTGGACTAAAAAGCCCGCCGAGAAGGCGGGCTGACAGTATCGTTATCGTGAAGCAGTGCGCCTAACGCAGTACTCCTTCCTCCTTGAGCAGTTTGAAGATCGCTTCGGCACCCTGTTCTGGGGTGACGTCGTTAAGCGTCTGCCCACCACCACCGCCGGACTTGGCAGCGGCGGCTTTGAAACGGTCACGCGCCGATGATGACTTAACGATCTTAAGCCGCTTGGGACGCTTGCGCGCTGGCTGGAACTGCCAAGTGCTTAGTGCTTCATCAAGCTCGCTGGCCGCTTTTTGATGGGCTAACTCACCGCGCCTAGCGGGGCCAAAGGCACTTTGGCGGGCCGCAGGCGCGCTGCTGTCCACCGTGGCAAGCGCCGGTAGACGAATGCGCAGGCGCCGCCGCTTGCCGCGCGGCAATGCTTGCAGCACCGTGATCACTCCCTGCTCGACCTTTTCTACCGCCGCTAGACCGGTAATGATCGGCCAGCCAAGCGCCTCGGCCAGTAGGTAGGGCGTTACACCCGAGGCCTCGCCGGTTTCGGCGCGAGTACCGGTCAGCACCAGCTGCGGGGCGCTGGCGCGTAACGCGTTGGCCAGCGCGGGGATTACATCGGCGTGGGGTTGCTGCTCGATCAAGCCAACAGAGTTGATACCCATGCCGAGATAGCCGCGGATGGCCTCTTCATGATCGCTATTTTGCTGGCCGGCATGTAGCAGGCTGACCGAGGCGTTTTCCAGCGTCAGGGCCATTTCTACCGCTCGGGCATCCTGGTCGGCGCGGCGTGCGCGCGCGGTCAGTGGGTGTTGGCCTACCGAAACCAGTACAGCGACGTTCAGCGCGTTGGCGGTTGATTGCTTGGCACTTTTGTTACTGACATCATGCGGCATCGCGATTCTCCTGCTGTTCAGCGCGGTACTGCTCAACCTGTGTAACAAGGGCAGCGAGTATCTGGCTGGCATCGCCGATCACTGCCAGGTCGGCACGTTTGACCATATCGCAGCCTTCATCGAGGTTGATCGCCACCACCTTCTCGCAGCTCTGAATGCCCTGAAGATGCTGGATAGCGCCGGAAATTCCTACCGCTACATAAACGCGGGCAGAGACCCAGGTGCCGGTGGCGCCCACTTGGCGGTCACGCGGCATAAAGCCGTCATCCACCACCACCCGTGAGGCGCCTTTGGTGGCGCCGAGCACCTCGGCAGCGTGATGATAGCTATCCCAGCTTTTCACGCCATTGCCAGCGGAAAGGATAAATTCTGCTTCCGCGAGCGATACGCTGGCCGGGTCCACCGCGACTTCGCCCATGTCCTCAATGCGGCCGAGTATTTCGGGAAGCCCGTTAGAAAGTGTGATCGGCTCAGCCGCGTGGCGGGTTTCGCTGACCGGGTCGGCGCACTCGGCCAAGGCCAGTACGATACGGGGCAGGGCGCGGGTAATGTCGTTTCTACCTGCCGCACCACGTGCGGTACAGCGCCAGCCAGTTGCGCTTTCAGTGTCTGCCTCGACCTGCCAGACCTGAGCGGCCGGGCGCTCGCCAAGCCTTGTGGCGAGGCGCCTGCCGAGCTCACCGCCAACGCTTGAGTCGGGTAGCAGCCAGTAGCGGGGCGTCATTTCACGATCTACGCTCTGCAAGGTGGCGACGCTAAGCTCCGGCAGGTAGCCCGAGAAACGCTCGCCTTCCAGGTGCAGTAGCCGGTCAATACCCGCCTCGTCAAAGGTGGTTTCTTTATGCTCGCCAAACACTACGGCCAGTACGGCACCAGGCTGGGTCGGGTCGGCATCGGCTAGCTGGCGGGCAAGCCCTAACAGATCACGGTCGTGGGAGGAAAGGCGCCCACCAGCCATATCCGGTACGACCGCCACCATAAAGGCGGGAGTATCGACAGTGACCGGCGTCCTCGTATCCTTGGCCTCAACGCTGCGCCCTGGCGCCTGTGCCGCCTGCTGGACGCCGCTACGATCAATGCGCCGAATGCCGTTGGGACCGATGAAGCCGACCGCATGGGGGTTGCGGCGCATCACGCCGTTAGGCCCCATCCATTCGCTGGCTACTGCGCCGCCACCCAGTTCGGCGAGCATCTCAAGATGTTGCGGGTGCAGGCGGTTGCGGGCGATCCACTCTTTACGAGGGTCACGACGAACAAGCTCGCTCATGGCATTACCTCCAGGGTGGCGCGCGGTGATGCTGGCGCGGGCTTACTTTGGGTCGCCTTTTCGTCAGACGTTGTGATGATCAACGCGTCGGCGACCAGTTCGGCGATATCCTTGATGTCAGCGCGGGGTTCTACCACGCCTTCAAGCATCGCAGTACACTGTGGGCAGCCTACCGCGACCAGGTCAGCACCGGTTTCGCGAACATCTTCCATACGCATATCGGGAATCCGCTGCTTGCCAGGAATATCGGTGATCGGTGCGCCGCCACCGCCGCCGCAGCAGCGCGAGCGATAGCCAGAGCGAGCCATCTCCTTAACCTCAATCCCTAGCGCCTTGAGCACCGCGCGTGGGGCTTCGTATTCACCGTTATAACGGCCCAGGTAGCAGGGGTCGTGATAAGTCACGTTGCCGCCTTTCCAGGCTTTGAACGTGAGCTTGCCGTCGGTGACGAGCTGGTTGATATAGGTGCTGTGATGGAAAACCTCATACCGGGAAGGCATGTCGGCGGTGCTGAGATCGGCGTACTCGTTTTTCAGCACATGGAAACTGTGCGGGTCACAGGTAACGATGCGTGCGAAGCGGTACTGGCTCAACGTCTTAATGTTGCGCCGCGCCAAACTCTGGAAAGTAGCCTCATCGCCCAGACGGCGGGCGACATCGCCGCTATCACGCTCTTCATTACCCAGTACGGCGAAATCGATCTCGGCAGCACGCAGCACACTGATAAACGCGCGCAGCGTGCGCTGGTTGCGCATGTCAAACACGCCGTCGCCCAGCCACAGCAGCACCTCGGCTTCGCGCTTGTCGGCCATCAGCGGCAGATTGAGGTCTGCCGCCCAGTGCAGGCGTGAGTCAGGTTCGAAGCCGCCGGGGTTGTCGGTCGCAATCAGGTTGTCTAGCACTTCGGCGCCCTTATTGGGCGTATTACCGTGCTCCAGGGTCAGAAAGCGGCGCATATCGACGATGGCATCAACGTGCTCAATCATCATGGGGCACTCTTCAACGCAGGCGCGGCAGGTCGTGCAGGACCACAACGTTTCGGCATCCACCAATGCGCTACCCGTGCGGGCAACAATCGGGTCGTGGGGGCTGCCGCCATGCTCGCCGACCGGCTTGCCGGGGTAGGGCGAGCCTGCATAGTGGGCGTCGGTGCCGCCTGCCATGCCGACCACCATGTCCTGAATCAGCTTCTTGGGGTTGAGCGGCTGACCGGCGGCAAAGGCCGGGCAGACGGCTTCACAACGCCCACACTGAACGCAGGCATCAAAGCCTAACAGCTGGTTCCAGGTGAAGTCAGCCGGTACCTCAACGCCGAGCTTGGCACTTTCGTCATCCAGCGCCAACGGTTTGAGCCCGGTTGAGCGGTGCTCTCCGCCAGCGCGCTTGGAAAAACGCTCGGGGCGGCGATGAAAGGCCAGGTGCAGGGCGCCGGCAAAAGCGTGTTTCATCGGCCCGCCCCAGGTCATGCCGAAGAACATCTCGCCAAGGCCCCAAGTGATGACACCGGCCAGCACCAGTGCAGCCAGCCAGCCTGCTCCGCTTTGGAAAAAGCCTTCTGGCAGAATGCCGGCAGTGGGCAGCGTCACCACGAACATGCCGATGGAGAACGCCATTAGGCTCTTGGGCAGGCGCATCCACGGCCCTTTGGAAAGCCGTGAGGGTGGCGGGCTGCGCCGCTTGGCAACCACTAAACTACCCAGGAACATGCTCACCGTGGCGGCCAGCAATACCCAGGCCAAGATAGTGCTATCAAGCCCAAAGCCATGTACCACAATCGCCAGTAATGCGGCCAGCACAAAGCCGCCCGCGGTGGCCACGTGGGTATGGGAGATGAGTTTATCCCGTTCGACAACGTGGTGTAGATCCACCAGGTAGCGCCTGGGCACCTGCATCAGGCCGCGGATAATCGGTGCAGGAGAGGGCCGCCCCTGGCGCCACAGACGCACACGGCGCACAGCACCAATGGCGGCCAGTAACAGCGCAGAAAACAGCAGTATCGGTAGGAGGGTATCAAGCATGGCGTCTCTCCTCTCAGAGACACCGTAAGTACGAAATGTCATGAGCCTGATGGCCCATGACATTCAGCTTACAGCGTTAGTGGGTCAGAAGTCCTTGCATAACCGCAGCGCGTCATAAATGGCGGCATGTGTGTTGCGTGGCGCGGTGCAGTCACCCAGACGGAACAGCACGAAGCCATCGCCGCTTTCAGACAGACAGGGCTGAGGCTTGATCGCGTAGAGCGCTTCGATATCGGTCTGGCCCTTGTTACGCGACTGCTCCTTGAGGCTGTAGTAGAGGGCTTCATCCGGGCGCACGCCGTTTTCCACCACCACCTGATCCACCACCCGCTCTTCTAACGCGCCGGAGTACTCGTTTTCAAGCACCGCCACCAGTGAGTCGCCTTCGCGATATACCTTATGCAGGGCGAGATCCGAGGTCATGATCACCTCTTTCTCGTACAGGCTGCGGTAGTAGGTCGGGAAGGTGGTGCCACCCACTGCGGCACCCGGCTTGATATCGTCGGTAACGATCTCGACCTTTGATCCCTTGTCTGCCAGGTAGTCGGCCGCTGAAACGCCGGAGAACTCGCAGATAGTGTCGTAGACCAGTACATTCTTGCCCGGCGCTACGCTGCCGCTAAGAATGTCCCAGGTGCTGACCACCAGGCTCTTGCCCAGGTCGCTGTCGTAACCCCACTCCGGTACCTGGGAGAGGAACGGCTGCCCGCCGGTGGCCAGAATTACTATGTCCGGGCGCAGATCAGCAATGGTCGCTTCGTCGGCACGGGTATTCAGGCGCAGGTCGATCTCAAGGCGTGCCAACTCCAGCTGGTACCAGCGAGTGATGCCAGCAATCTGATCGCGCTGGGGGGCTTTCGAGGCCAGAGTGATCTGACCACCGAGCTGATCCTGGGCTTCAAACAGGGTGACATCATGACCGCGCTTGGCACATACGTGTGCTGCTTCCATGCCCCCCGGGCCACCGCCCACGATGACTATCTTGCGTTTGGGGCCTTCGCTTTTCTCGACAATATGCGGCAGCCCCATGTATTCACGTGCGGTCGCGGCGTTCTGAATACACAGCACGTCGAGTCCTTGGTACTGCCGGTCGATGCAGTAGTTGGCACCTACGCACTGCTTAATCTGGTCGATCTGGCCCATCTTGATTTTGGCGATGATGTGCGGGTCGGCAATATGAGCACGGGTCATGCCCACCAGGTCCACGTAGCCACCTTCAAGAATACGTTGGGCCTGATTGGGGTCCTTGATGTTCTGGGCATGGATGACCGGCACGTTGACCACTTCCTTGATGCCCGAGGCCAGGTGCAGGAAGGGCTCGGGCGGAAACGACATGTTGGGAATGACGTTGGCCAGGGTGTTGTGGGTATCACAGCCAGAGCCTATCACGCCGAAGTAGTCGATCATGCCGGTGGCGTCATGATAGGCCGCGATGCGCTTCATCTCCTCGTGGTCGAGACCATCGGGGTGGAACTCGTCCCCGGTAATGCGCAGGCCCACCACGAAGTCATTGCCCACCTCGGCGCGCACCGCCTTGATCACTTCCATGCCAAAACGCATGCGATTTTCGAAGCTGCCGCCCCACTCATCGGTGCGCTTGTTGACGCGCGGGCTCCAGAACTGATCAATCAGGTGCTGGTGTACGGCAGAGAGCTCAACGCCGTCGAGACCGCCTTCCTTCGCCCGGCGCGCGGCCTGGGCGAAGTCACCGATAATGCGCCAGATCTCTTCTACTTCGATCGTCTTGCAGGTCGAGCGATGCACTGGCTCGCGAATGCCCGACGGCGATACCAGCGTCGACCAGTCGAAGCCATCCCAGCGTGAGCGACGGCCCATGTGGGTGATCTGGATCATGATCTTGCCGCCATGCTTGTGCACGGCATCGGCCAGGTTCTGAAAGTACGGGATGATGCGGTCGGTCGAGAGATTGACCGAACTCCACCAGCCCTGGGGGCTGTCGATGGAAACAATCGACGAGCCGCCACAGATGCACAGGCCGCAGCCGCCCTTGGCCTTCTCTTCGTAGTATTTGACGTAGCGGTCCGTGGTCATGCCGCCGTCGGTGGCGTGCACCTCGGCGTGGGCCGTACTGACCACACGGTTACGAATGGTTTGGTTGCCGATCTGGATCGGCTTGAACAGTGCCTCAAATGCCATGGCAGCGATCCTCAGTTCTTGGGCGTGACAACAAACAGGCCGTACTCACAGCCCTTTTCGGCGCCGCTTTGGGTCTGTTCGGCAACCGTGCGCAGCGAGCTTCCACGCGCACTCAGAATCTGGTCCATGGCACCGGCAAACCAGCCGGTGAACATGTACTCGATTTTACGGTCCACTTTGCCCATCTGATACACGAAGGCACTGTGTTCAAGGCGCACGCGGGCCGTGCCTGCATTCAGGTCAATCTCTTCAGTCACGAAGATGCCCCAGCCGCGCTGCGAAAGACGCTTCATGTAGTGCTCGAACACGTCCACGCCTTCCATACCGTGGAGTTCGGCCTCTTTTTCACACCAGTGCCAAGCGCTTTTATAGCCCGCTTGGTAGAGGATGTCGGCGTATTTTTCAGCACCCAGGGCCTCTTCAATGGCGACGTGGTTGTTGACGAAGAAGTGGCGCGGGACATACAGCATCGGCAGCGCGTCGGTTGTCCAGATACCGGTTTCGCTGTCGACGTCAATCGGGAGTTCGGGGGCGGTTTTGGTCACGGTTGTATTCCTTACACTTATATTTATTCAAAAGACATTGAGTTATTCAGTGGCTTCCAGGGTCTCATCGAACGGCAGTACAGGCTGTGCATGTACTTATTCGCCCCACACATCCTTCAAGGTTCTAACCCAGTTCTCGCCCATGATTTTTCTGACCTGAGATTCGCTCAGGCCGCGCTTGAGAAGCGCCTCTGTCAAGTTGGGGAATTCGCCGATAGTACGGATACCTTCGGGATTAATGATCTTGCCGAAGCTGGTCAGGCGGCGGGCGTAGCCCTTGTCGTGGGTCAGCCACTCAAAGAAGTTCTGGTCATGGCCTTGGGTGAAATCGGTGCCGATACCGATGGCGTCTTCACCCACGATGTTCATGATGTACTCAATCGCTTCGCAGTAGTCGTCGATGGTCGAATCAACGCCCTTCTTGAGGAACGGGGTGAACATGGTGACGCCGACAAAGCCGCCGTGGTCGGCGATGAACTTGAGCTCTGCATCCGACTTGTTGCGCGGGTGTTCCTTGAGTCCGGAGGGCAGGCAGTGGGAGTAGCACACCGGCTTTTTGGACTCAAGAATGACTTCTTCAGAGGTCTTGGCGCCTACGTGGGAAAGATCGCACAGCATACCCACACGGTTCATTTCGGCAACGATCTCGCGGCCAAAGCCGGACAGCCCGCCGTCACGCTCGTAGCAGCCGGTGCCGACCAGGTTTTGGGTGTTGTAGCACATCTGCACAATGCCCACACCGAGCTGTTTGAAGATCTCGACATAGCCGATCTGATCTTCAAAGGCGTGCGCATTCTGGAAACCAAAGATGATTCCGGTCTTGCCCTCTTCCTTGGCGCGCATGATGTCGGCGGTGGTACGCACCGGGCGAACCAGGTCGCTGCACTCTTCCATCAGTTTGTTGGAGGCGACAATATTGTCCACCGTTGCCTTGAACCCCTCCCAAACCGAGACAGTGCAGTTGGCTGCCGTCAGGCCGCCACGGCGCATGTCTTCCAGCAGTTCGCGATTCCATTTGGCAATGATTAGGCCGTCAATGACGATGGCGTCCTGGTGTAATTCGGCAGGGTTCATAACGTGGCTCCTGAATTGTTTATGTAGGGAGCATAGCGCTGAGGTGGTGCCTATCTGCTCTTGGAAACGACGATGGAAATTCCAAAAGCGTCATCATGAGAAATGCAGGCATAGGAAGCCTGGTGAATAAGCAGAAAACACGGTACAAAAAAAAGAGCCGCCTTGCGGCAGCTCTAGTTCAGCGGTGGTACACCCGTTTAGCCAAGCGGAACGCTGGCAAAGGTGGGTTCGCCTTGGGCATAGGCCAGAGCCAGCAGCGCGCTTGATGCCGGCTCGTTGCTGACAGGTTCTGCTCCCCAGCGCTTCAGCAGAGGAGGAATTTTTTCCGGCGCTTTTTGGCGTGTATGGATGCCCAGGCGCTCATCGCGTGGCGGAATACCAAAACATTCCCGATAGCACTTGGAAAAATGCGGGGTAGAAACAAAGCCGCATACCGAGGCAATCTCAATGATCGAGAGAGGCGTTTGTTTGAGCAGTTGGCGCGCCCTGACCAGGCGCAGCTTTAGGTAATACCTGGAAGGCGAACAGTGTAAGTAACGCTGGAACAGTCGCTCCAGCTGGCGGCGGGAAACATCGACATAGCTTGCCAACTCATCAAGCTCAAGCGGCTCTTCAAGGTTGGATTCCATCAACGCGACGATTTCCAGCAACTTGGGCTGCGTCGTACCCAGCACGTGTTTTAACGGCACACGCTGCTGATCCTGCTCGTTACGCATACGCTCATAGACGAACATTTCGGAAATACCGGCGGAAAGCTCCTTGCCGTGATCGTGAGCGATCAGGTTGAGCATCATATCCAGCGGCGCCGTGCCGCCCGAGGCAGTGAAACGGTTACGGTCAATGGAAAACAGCCGCGTCGTCAGGACGATTTTCGGAAAGGCTTCCTGAAGAGAGGCCAGGCACTCCCAATGAATGCTGATTTCATAATGATCCAGTAAGCCCGCCTGACCCAGCGCCCAGCTACCGGTACAGATAGCACCCAAGCGTCGCAGCTGGCGCGACTGAGCCTGTAGCCATTGAATATGCTCACGGCTAACGCTGTGCTGAGGAGCGACCCCGCCACATACGACTACCCAATCAAGTGAGAGCGGCGCATGGATAGAGGCGTCCGGCGTCACATTAAGGCCGTCGCTGGCGCGCACCGGTGCACCGTCCTGAGTCAAGGTATACCAGCGGTAAAGCTCTCGCCCCGCCAACTGGTTTGCCATACGCAGTGGTTCAATCGCTGACGCCAGCGAAATGAGGGTGAAGTTGTCCAGCAGCAGAAAACCGAGCGTTTGCGGTATGTGCGAGTGACCTACTGGCATGGTTTTTTGGGATTGATCGGTGGTCATGGTCTTTACCTCTATCACCTAACATCATTGATGTTCTTTTTATTATCGTTCTATGTCGCTGGTGTCTTGTTGTGAGCCCCTGCGCTAGATACGTGCTGCTTGCCTGCATATTGGCACGAATGACGCTTATACTGACAAAGCAATCTGAAAGGCAACTCAACGGGTGTCGCAAATAGAATGCTTGAGGTCGTTTTAAAGGCGGTAAATACCGATACTAAGCGGGTGTCAGTGATTAGCGAAACGTTTTTTCAACATTCAGTGTCGTTTTAATAAGTCATTGAACCCAAAGGCTTTGCACGAAAAATCGCTATAAGCTCATAACCTGAATACGCAAGGAGGCATCAATGGCCAGGTTTTTCAAGGAGTTCCGCGAGTTCGCCGTTAAAGGCAATGTGGTAGACATGGCGGTGGGCATCATTATCGGCGGCGCGTTTACACTGATTGTGCAGAGCCTGGTAAAAGATGTCATGAATCCGGTGATCGGCCTGTTGGTCGGCGGTATCGACTTCTCTAACCTGTTTGTCGTGCTTCGAGAGGGAGCAACGTCAGCGCCGTACCCCACACTTGCGGCGGCTCAGGAAGATGGTGCGGTGACCCTCAACCTTGGCCTGTTTATCAATGCGGTCGTCAGTTTTACGATTGTTGCCTTTGTGGTCTTCATGCTGGTGAGGACTATCAACCGCTTAAAGCGTGAAGAGGTAGAGGCGCCCAAAAGTCCGGTCGAAAAGCCCTGCCCCTACTGCTATATGACGGTGCCTATCAAAGCGACCCGCTGCGGACACTGTACGTCAGAGCTGCCCGTACCCACGCAAGCTGAAGAGCAGTCTCTAAAAGAGGCAACGTCTCCACCGCAGGCGTGACGGGAAACGCTATTCAGGACGACTCAATGGCATAAAAAAGGGGCGCCTCGCAGGGCGCCCCTTTTTTCGTCGCGTACCTTAAGCGCGTTTTTTGGCCGCTTTCGTATCCGATTTTTGGCTGTCGCTGGCATCGCTGGGTTGGGGGAGCGAAGGCAGTGACTGCGCTAGCATTTCTACGCTGTGGCGGTAGTAAAGCTGGCTTTTATTGTGTTCGCCAAGGCTTGCGTAGAGACGCGCAAGCTCGGCGCACACCTCTCCATTGGGACGCTGGCGCTGGCTGGCCTCAAAGTACTCCAGGGCTTTTTCCCACTTGCCGGTACGCAGGGAGAGGCGGCCACAGGTTAGCAGTAGTTCGGGGTCATTGGGGCGCTCTTGCAGCCACTTTTCGGCTTTTGCCAGTTGGCGCGCCGCGTGCACGTTAAGCAGTCCGTAACGCTTCACCAACCGGGCATCCCAGTGATGATCCAGTGAGTGGTTCAGCAGACGCTCAGCGATGCTCTCTTCGTTCGACTGGACCAGCGCATCGGTATATAGCACGATCAGCTCGGTATTGCCGCGCAGGTACTCGGGCATGTCTGCCCAGAGGCCGCGAACGCGCTCGATATTACCGGGATTTTTAGCTTCAAACAGAATCAGCTCACGGTACGCCTTGAATTCAAGCTGCTCGCGCTCCTGCTGGGCAATCAGCTTTTGGGCAGCCAGACGTGGCAGCAGCCAGCGCAAGCCCTCCCAGTCGTTGACGCTCAGGTGTACCTGCTTGAGTAGTTTCAGTACTTGCGGGTGGTCGCTTAGTTTTCTGTCCAGGCGATTCAGAATTGCCAGCGCCTCTTCAGGCTGCTGTCGATCAATCATCAGCTGCGCCTGCATCAAGCCAATGGCCGTGTCGGCGCCTTCGGTGGTGAGCTGGGCCTGGTTCAGGTGCTCTTGAGATTTAGTGTGGTTACCCTGGTAGTGTGCTGCCAGGGCGGCCGACAGGTAGTTAACTAGCGGCGTGCTGGAGTCATTGGCGGCGTGGACCAGGGTTTTTTCGGCTTTTTTCCAGCGGCCTTCCGTCAAGGCGACCAAACCACGCACGGTACGCTTCATGGCACGGCGATTACGCGCACGGCTGTTCCAGGTACGGAAACGGCCCACAGGACGAAGGATGCCGGTCAGCAGCCGCAGTGCAAAATGCACCACAATAAATGCGGCCAGCAGCAGAATCAGGCCAAACCAGAACGAGGTCTGGACCGAGGTTTCACCTACCCGAATTAACCAATAACCAGGTACTGACATCATCAGGTGCCCAAACAGGGCACCGACGGCTAGGCCCGCGACCAGCAGGAGAATAAATTTTCTCATGCATCACCTCCCTCTTCGCCATTTTGCTGGCGCGTCCTGAAGCGGTTTTCAATAAAGTGGGTCATGGCCTGCTGGGAGGCACTGATATCCGGCAGTTCGGGCTCAATATCCGCTTGCTTAAGCTCCTGAAGGCGCGAGATCACGCTTTGCGTGGAGTCGCTGTCCAGGTCGTAGTAGCCATTAAGTAATTCCAGCGCTTTATCGATACTGGCTTCATACAGCGGCTGCTCCTCTTTCAGCAGGGCAAGCTGGGCCTGCTCAAGAATCAAGCGCAGGCTTTGGCGCAGGTACGACTCTTGCTCGGGAGTGACCAGCATTTCCATCGGTTCGTCGTGATGACGAATCACGATCAGGTCTTTAAGCTCTTCACCAAAACGTGCCAGCTGACGCTGGAAGTTGCCGGTAGGCGGCTGCTCAATGCCGGAGGTGACGGCGCTTTCTTCCACTTCCTGCGAAAGACGCAGGCTGGAAACGCGTTCTTGCAGCGCATTAAGCGCTAGATAGAGTCCCGTACGATCCACACGCGGCACGCCATCCAGTTCGGCAAGCTCGTTAGCAATATCACGACGCACGGCGGTTAGCGCTGGGTTGTCAGCATCCGCCAGGCGGGCGTCGGCGGTACGCAGCAGCGCAGCAGCACCGTCAACATCGCCTTCAAGCTGGAGGCGCTGATTTGCCAGGCGCAGCAGATAGGCCGCTTCTGCATGTAGCCAATCGCGGTCGTCGGTGTCTTGCGTCTGGGAAAGCTGGTTCAGCACGTCATCCAGCGTGCTGTTGACGTCGCTGCGGTAGCTATCAAGCTCGCTGCGTAACTCTTCCAGCGTGCCATCAAGGGCCTGGGTACGTTCGCGTTCGCTGCTTTCAATGCGTGATTCAAGCTCGCTCACGGATTGCTGCGTCGCGCTGCTGTCAGTCTGTTGGCTTAACGCATTGATGCGCTGTTGCTGGCTATTAAGGCGTTGCCAGCCTTGCCAGGCCACCACAATAAGCGCCACGCCCAGCACCAGTACCAACACCAAGGCTAACAGGCCGCCTTTGCGGCCTTTATACTGCTCACCTCCACTTGGGGGAGGCGGCGTTGTGCCTTTTCCACCGTTACCGGAGGGGCGATTGGGCGTTGCCGTATTGCCATCGGGCTCTTTTTTAGCCGTGGCAGGTTCTGTAACGCTGGCTGTCGGTTTTTCGCTGTTAGGCGTCGTACTGGGAGGGGGGGCGGTGGCAGAGGCCGCGTCAGGTTTGCCGCTGTTTTTGCCACGCCGACGAGAGCTAGCATTTTTAGGCGCGTTGCTTGATGGTTCGGCAGCCGAGCTTGCGGGTGGGCTGCTTTCAACCGCGCTTGATGGCGAGGGAGTTGAGGTAGACGCGGCAGTTTCGCCCGGCGTGGCGCTTTTTTGAGGCGCGTCGGCGGACGCTTTTTGTACGTCTTCCTGGTCGTTTGGTTGTTTGCTCATCTGTCGCTAGCCCTTAATTAAGTTCCTTGATCGACATCGGCACCCATAGGATTACAGGACCTGCCCAACGCAGCTGCAAGGGCAGCTGGCGTTGCTCCCGACGCCACCTTGAGGTCACAAAAACCCAGTGTACCGGCCAGTGTAGCTAAACGCTGACTGGAAACGATTAGCGGTTGGTTCAACGCTGTTTGATCACACCATTTTGCCAGATGTTCGAGCAGTTCGCTGCTGGTGACGATGAGTGCTCGAAAATCTCCCGTAGCAAGGCGGGCCTGGAGTGAGGCCGAAGGCGGATGAAAAATGCGCCGATACACAGCGACCCGGGTCATCTGAGCACCGCGTTCTGTCAGCGTCTCGGCCAGTAGCGTTCGGCCACCTTCTCCCGCCACCAGTAATATCCGCTGATGTGCGACATTCTTCAGTGAGGCGAGCGCTAAAAGTGCCTCGCTGGTGTTATCGCCGCGCTCATTTCCAGCCTTTTGTTGGTCAGCACCGGGTCTGTCAGCCGCTGCTGATGGGATGCGTACCCGTACGCCCAACTGGTCAAACAGTGCCTCTGCCGTAGCGCTCCCCACGCCATAATAAGCAATGCCAGTGGGTAGCTGTGGCCAGTAGCGATCCAGCGCGTTACCTAAACACAGGGCCGCGAAGGGGCTAACCACTATTACCTTGTCGTACTGGTCAATATCCAGCCAGACGCGGCGCATCAGCGGGTCCTCTGGTAGCGCTTGAAGGCTCATCACCGCCATTGGCTCTACCCAGGCGCCCGTTGCGCGCAGCGTATTGGCAAGCACTTCACCGCGCTTGCCAGGTCGGCAGATCAGCACTGGCTGTGTCATACGTGGTTGCCGTAGACCTCGGCCAAAATATCGCCTGCACCCTGGTCAAGCAGCTCTTCGGCAATGCGAATGCCCAGTGCTTCAGGCTCGTACATTGAGCCGCGGCCTTCAGCACGCAATACTTCGGTGCCCTCAGGATTGCCCACCAGCCCGCGCAGCCACAGCGTCTCATTGGCCTTGTCGAGCACCGCGAAACCGGCAATCGGTACTTGGCAGCCGCCTTCCAGGCGCGTATTCATGGCGCGTTCTGCACGTACGCGGGTGGCGGTGTCCGGGTCATCCAGCGGAGCCAGCAGGCCGATCAGTTCCGGGTCATGCAGGCGGCACTCAATGCCCAGCGCGCCTTGGCCGCAGGCGGGCAGGCACACTTCTGGCGGCAGTGCCTGGGCAATACGCTCTTCAAGGCCCAAGCGTTTTAAGCCAGAGGTCGCCAGGATAATGGCATCGAATTCACCATCGTCTAGTTTGGCCAGCCGGGTTTGCACGTTGCCGCGCAGGCTGAGAATTTGCAGGTCAGGGCGAGCTTCACGAAGTTGGAGCCCGCGACGCAGGCTGGCGGTGCCTATTTTGGCCCCTTCAGGCAATTCATCGATGCTTTTATAATGGTTGGATACAAACGCATCGGTAGGGTCTGAGCCCTCTAAAATAACCGAAAGCCCTAAGCCTTCGGGGAAAAGCATGGGGACATCCTTCATCGAGTGGACGGCAATATCCGCGCGGCCATCCAGCATGGCGTCTTCCAGCTCTTTAACAAATAGCCCCTTGCCGCCAATTTTAGACAGAGGGGTGTCGAGAATTTTGTCGCCTTTAGTAGAGAGCGCGACCAGCTCAACCTCAAGGCCCTCATGGGCAGCCATCAAGCGGTCACGGACGTGCTCGGCTTGCCACATGGCCAACTGACTTTTCCGCGTAGCAATACGCAGTTTGGTGATGGATGACACGTTATTCTCCCTTTGCCGCTGACGCGGCGCGTCAAGCTATGATGTGTCTCATCATAAAGCACCCGGGCGCACAGTAAAAATAACTGGCTGTTTTTAAGAAGCTGTTTTAAGCCACTGTCTTCAAAAGCTGTCTCCAAGAGCAGTCTTAAAGAATTGCCTTAAAGATAAGTGCTCGGCGGGCCAAACGCCATTACTCTGCAAATGTAGGCGGCCCGAACTCAAGCCATAAGCGCAATGACTCTGTTACACTTTCCGCCATCGACTCTTTTGTTTTGTCAGCAGGATATACCTCCGATGAGCCAAGCTACGAATCAGTCCTGGGGCGGTCGCTTCAGCGAGCCTACCGATGCCTTTGTGGCGCGTTTTACCGCGTCTGTCACCTTTGACCAGCGCCTTGCGCGCCAGGATATTCAGGGCTCTATTGCCCACGCCACCATGCTTAGCCGCGTAGGCGTGCTGACCGACGAAGAACGCGACGCGATTATTAACGGTTTGACCGAAATTCAAGGTGAAATCGAGCGCGGCGAATTTAACTGGTCGGTGCCGCTTGAAGACGTCCACATGAATATCGAAGCACGCCTGACCGACAAGATCGGTATCACTGGCAAGAAGCTTCACACCGGTCGTTCGCGTAATGATCAGGTAGCGACCGACATCCGCCTGTTTATGCGCGACGAGATTGACGTCATTGAGGTGGAATTAAAGCGCCTGCGCGAAGGCATGATCGAGCTTGCCGACCGCGAAGCCGATACCATCATGCCCGGCTTTACCCACCTGCAAACCGCCCAGCCGGTCACCTTTGGTCATCATCTGCTGGCCTGGCAGGAAATGCTCGCCCGTGACCATGAGCGCCTGCTGGATTGCCGTAAACGCGTTAACGTACTGCCGCTGGGCGCCGCTGCGCTGGCGGGTACTACGTACCCGATTGACCGCCACGTCACCGCTGAGCTGCTGGGCTTTGAGCGTCCGGCAGAGAACTCGCTGGATGCCGTATCGGATCGCGACTTCGCGATTGAATTCACCAGCTTTGCCAGCATCTTGATGATGCACCTGTCGCGCATGAGCGAAGAACTGGTGCTGTGGACCAGCGCCCAGTTTGACTTTATCGACCTGCCTGACCGCTTCTGCACCGGCTCTTCCATTATGCCGCAGAAGAAAAACCCTGACGTACCGGAGCTGGTACGCGGTAAAACAGGCCGCGTATATGGTCATTTGATGGGCCTGCTGACGCTGATGAAGTCGCAGCCGCTGGCCTACAACAAGGATAATCAGGAAGATAAAGAGCCGCTGTTTGACGCGGTGGATACGGTGCGCGACTGCTTGAAAGCGTTCGCGGATATGGTGCCTGCCATTGAGCCGAAAAAAGACAGCATGTATGAAGCGGCGCGGCGTGGGTTCTCTACCGCCACCGACCTTGCCGACTATCTGGTCCGTAAAGGCGTTGCCTTCCGCGATGCCCATGAAATCGTCGGCCAGTCGGTTGCTTACGGCCTGAAAACCCAAAAAGATCTCTCGGAAATGAGTCTGGAAGAGCTTCAACAGTTCTCCTCTATCATCGAGCAGGATGTTTTTGACGTACTGACGCTGGAAGGCTCGGTGGCCGCGCGTAATCACATTGGCGGGACGGCGCCCAATCAGGTACGTGCCGCAGCACAGCGCGCCCGCGAGGCGCTCTCGTTACTGCAGGGTCAGGCATGAAAACATTAGCGCTTATCGCGATCATCGCTTTATTCGTCGCGGGTTGCGGTCAGAAGGGGCCGCTCTACCTGCCCGACGACAACTCACCCGATAACGGTGTGGCCGAACAGGCTGGGTAAGCGGCTGCAGGAGAGACGACATTATGGATCATTTTAACTACCGCGACGGCGTGCTTTACGCCGAAGATGTGCCGCTTTCGCAGATTGCCGCAGAGCACGGCACGCCCTGTTACGTTTATTCCAAGGCAACATTTGAGCGCCACTTTCGCGCTTACACCGAAGCGCTTGGCGGTCACCCGCATTTGATCTGCTACGCCGTTAAAGCCAACTCTAATCTGGCGGTGCTGGGCCTGCTTGCAAGGCTAGGCGCCGGGTTTGATATTGTCTCCATTGGTGAGCTTGAGCGCGTGCTGGCAGCCGGAGGAGACCCTGCAAAAGTGGTGTTCTCAGGTGTTGCCAAGCAGCCCCACGAAATGGCCCGTGCGCTTGAAGTCGGCATCAAGTGCTTTAACGTTGAATCCCGCCCTGAGCTGGAGCGCTTAAACGCCGTAGCGGGGGAGCTGGGTAACGTTGCCCCGGTTTCGCTGCGCGTTAACCCAGACGTGGACGCGGGCACTCATCCGTATATTTCCACCGGGCTCAAGGACAACAAGTTTGGCATCGCGGTCGATGACGCGCTTGAGGTTTACGAGTTGGCGGCCAGCCTGCCGAATCTTGAGGTGAAGGGGCTGGATTGCCATATTGGTTCGCAGTTGACCGAAACCGCTCCGTTTTTGGACGCGTTGGATCGGCTATTGGTGCTGATGGAGCGCCTGCGCGAACGGGGTATCGAGATTGAGCATTTGGATCTGGGCGGCGGTTTGGGCGTGCCTTACCGGGATGAAACGCCCCCGCAGCCGTTTGATTACGCAAGCCAGCTACTCGCTCGCCTGTCGCGCTGGGAAGGCGGCGAAAATCTGACGCTGCTGTTTGAACCAGGCCGCTCTATTGCCGCCAATGCAGGCGTCATGCTGACGCGGGTTGAATTCCTGAAGCCCGGCGAAACCAAGAACTTCGCCATTGTTGATGCGGCCATGAACGACCTGATTCGCCCGGCACTTTATCAGGCGTGGCAGGCTATCGTGCCGGTGGACACTCGTGAAACTCGCCCAAGTGCGGTGTATGACGTGGTCGGCCCAGTGTGTGAAACCGGCGACTTTCTGGGTAAAGAGCGTGAGCTTGCGATTGCTGAAGGCGATCTTCTCGCGGTGCGTTCAGCGGGCGCTTACGGCTTTGTTATGGCGTCCAACTATAACAGCCGCCCGCGCCCGGCCGAGCTAATGGTCGATGGCGATACGTGTCACGTGGTACGGCGTCGGGAAACGGTCGAAAGCCTTTGGGCGGGCGAAGCGCTGCTGCCTGAAGGAGCGCGCTAATGCTTCTGCATTTCACCAAAATGCACGGCCTGGGCAACGACTTTATGGTCGTTGACCTGGTAACCCAGCGTGCCCGGCTGCGTGAAGAGCATATCCAACAGCTGGCTGATCGTCGCTTTGGGATTGGTTTTGATCAGCTGCTGGTGGTTGAGCCGCCCCGCAACCCCGAGATGGACTTTCGCTACCGTATTTTCAATGCCGACGGAAGTGAAGTGGAGAACTGTGGCAACGGCGCTCGCTGCTTTGCGCGCTTTGTGCGCGACCAGCGCTTGACCCACAAGCATGAGATTCACGTAGAAACAGCCGGTGGCCCGCTGGTTTTGCACGTACAGCACGATGGCCTTGTGCGTGTCGATATGGGGCGGCCGCGCTTTAGCCCGGCAGCACTGCCCTTTGAGGCCCCAGGTGACCAACCATTACACGAACTTGAGGTCGACGGTGAAACGCTTCACATTGGTGTGGTATCCATGGGTAATCCCCACGCGGTATTGCAAGTGGAAAGCGTTGAGCGCGCCCAGGTTGAGCGTTTTGGGCCGTTGATGGAAGCGCACCCTCGCTTCCCCAAGCGTGTTAACGTGGGCTTTATGCAGGTTCTTTCGGCTAACCAGATTCGTCTGCGGGTATTTGAGCGGGGCAGTGGCGAAACGCTTGCTTGTGGTACCGGTGCGTGCGCCGCCGTTGCTAGCGGAATCCGCCAAGGCATCCTGAAAAGCCCGGTGAGCGTTCACCTGCCCGGCGGCGAGCTGACGATCGAGTGGCCCGACCCGGAAGCGTCGCTGATTATGGTCGGTCCGGCTACACGCGTTTTTGATGGTCGCGTAGCACTTAATTGATAGTGACGCGTAACGGATACAAGGAGAACGGTGATGTCTCAAGCCCCTGAACCGCGCAAGACGCTCGATCCAGACCAGGTAGCATTTTGGCTTGCCCGGCATCCCGATTTTTTTGTAGGCCGTGAAGGGTTGTTGCAGCAGCTTAAAGTACCGCACCCACATATTGATGGTGCGGTATCGCTGCTTGAGAGGCTGGTGCTGGACTTGCGTCAGCGGGCGGAAAAGGCCGAAGATCGCCTGGAGCACTTACTGGAAACTGCTCGGCACAACGAAGCTCAGTATCGGCGCCTACGGGAAACCCTGATGGCGCTGGTCGAAGCGGATAGCCGTGACGCCTTGGCGCAAGCTCTGGCGACTCAGCTTAACGAGCGCTTTGATACGCCCGCGATGGCACTTTGGTGCCCGGCGTCGTTAAGCGATAGCGAACCCACCATGCCCCAGCCTCCGCGCCATGTGCTGGACCAGCACGCCAGTACACGTTTGGCCGCGTTACTGGACGGTAAAACCAGCCGCTGTGCCAAGTTAAGCGTTAGCGACTGGAAGTGCCTATTGCCGCACACTAAAGCGCCACGTAAAGCGGGCTCCTGCGCTATCTCGCGCCTCTCGGCGGGCGAGTCGCTGGGATACCTGCTACTGGCAAGCCCCAACCCTGACTGCTATCGCGCCAGCATGGATACGCTGTTTACCGAGTATCTTGGGGATATCGTGGCACGGCTTTTAATTCGCTTGGAAACGTATGGCTGAGTCGCTTCTTGCCGCAGCGGTGGCACGCTATATCGGCGCGCTAGGCCAACATGCAAGCCCGGCAACCGTCGCCGCCTATCAGCAGGATTTAAGCGCCCTGTGCCGGTTTGCCGAGCAGCGCGAAATACAGGACCCAGCGCTGCTGGATACGGCGCTGCTGCGTACTTTTCTAGGCACAGAGCGCAGCCGTGGGCTTGGCGCACGCAGCCTTGCACGACGCCGAGCGGCGCTTTCGCGCTTTGCCGATGACTTGGTCAAGCAGGGAATTCTTGCCGATAACTCGGTCGCGCTACTGCGCACGCCTAAACAACCCAGCCACTTGCCGCGCCCGGTCGATGTGGATGCATTGGCCCATTTTCTGGATAGCCCGCATGATGGCTCACCCTTGGCCGTACGCGACCAGGCCATGCTGGAGCTTTTTTACTCCAGTGGTTTGCGCCTGGCAGAACTTGCCGCGCTGGACCTTCACGATCTGCAGACCAGCCGGGTACGTGTGATAGGCAAAGGCAGTAAACCACGCCAGGTGCCTGTCGGGCAGCGCGCCCAGCACACCCTGGCGGAGTGGATTGCCTGCCGGGCAACCATGGCACCAGAGGGTGAAACGGCGCTTTTTGTGGGCCAGCGTGGGGCGCGGCTGGGGCATCGAGCCATTCAAAAACGCCTTGCCCAACTCTCTGTTAGCCGGGGCTTGCCCGAGCACTTGCATCCTCACCGGTTGCGTCACTCGTTTGCCAGCCATTTGCTTGAATCAAGCCAGGATCTGCGTGCGGTTCAGGAGCTGTTAGGCCACGCAAACCTCTCCACCACCCAGGTATATACTCGGCTCGACTGGCAGCATTTGGCGACCAGCTATGACGCCGCCCACCCACGCGCCAAGCGCCGCCCTTCTGGAAACACACCATGACCGCACTAGCAGCTATCACGTTTGATTTAGACGATACGCTTTGGGATAACCAGGGCGTGATGCTACGCACGGAGGAGGGGCATTACGGCTGGTTACTTGAGGCGCTGAGTATCTGGCGCGCTACGCGTCAAGAGGCGCCGCTGTCGCTGGATTATGAGGCGGGCGTGGAGGACTATTTACAGCGCCGCCAGCAGTTCGCTAAAGATGTGCCCGAGCGGCGCGGCGACTTTACCTGGCTACGCCTGCGCGCTCTGGAAGCGCAGCTGGAAGCCGAGGGCCTGCCCCGGAGTGCGGCCATTTTGTGGGCGGCAGCGGCCATGAATGAGTTTCATCGCCTGCGTATCCAGGTTTCTCCGCATCCGGAAGCGGCGGGCCTGCTTTCCGCGTTAGGCGAACGCTACCAGCTGGCGGCCATTACCAACGGCAATATTCATTTAAAGCGTCAGCCGTTGGCGGCGTATTTTCCGGTGGCGATTGCTGCAGGCGAGCTTCTGGCCCCTAAGCCGGAACACACGCCCTTTCTAACGGCGCTTTCAAGGCTTAATGTCACGCCCGAGTGCGCCATGCACGTCGGCGACTCGTGGGAAGAGGATATTTTACCGGCTCAGCAGCTGGGCATGCATGCGGTGTGGGTCTCAAGCGACCAGAGCCAGGCGCTGCCGCCCAGGGTACACCGCATCGCACATATTAAAGAGCTGCCGGGTATATTGGATAAGCTGGACGGTTCAGTGGCCTGAGGTGTCTTCCGGTGGCGTATGCAGCCACTGGTCAAGCTTTTGCGAAAGTGTATCGACGCCCTGGCGCTTGAGTGATGAGAAAAGCTGAACTGACACCAGGTCTTCCCACTCTTTTAAGCGAGAACGGACTTTTTGCAGCGAGGCACTTGCCGGGCCTTTTTTCAGCTTGTCGGCCTTGGTTAGCAGAATATGTACCGGCATATTGCGCTGGTCGGCATAGCTCAGCATCATCTGGTCAAACTCGGTCAGCGGATGGCGAACGTCCATCAACAGCACCAGCCCGCGTAGGCTAAAACGACCCCGCAGGTAGTCAGACAAATGCTGTTGCCACTCGATTTTGACGGCTTCTGGCACTTTCGCATAACCGTAGCCTGGAAGGTCGACCAGACGCCGCGCCTCGTCGTTCATGACGCTGAAAAAGTTGATCAACTGCGTACGCCCTGGCGTGCGCGAAGTGCGGGCGAGGCCGTTCTGTTGCGTGAGCGCGTTGATGGCGCTCGATTTGCCCGCGTTAGAGCGTCCTGCAAACGCCACTTCAGCACCCGTATCGTCAGGGCAGGTAGCCAGTGTCGGGGCGCTGATAACAAATTTGGCGGTAGGGTAGTTCAACCGAGCGACGGGGCTATCTTGAGGGGTGGACATGGAATGAATCCTGAAAATCGAACCTATAAAACAGTCTGCGTTAACCACGCGTATAATGACATGGCACGCCGCACTGCGACGAATTGCCCCGTCAGTCAGGTCAAGCATTGTGCTAAAAAGCGGTGATACCTGTGACCTGGGGCGTTAGTGTACCACTGGGCTTAAGCCAACAGCGACTAATCGGTAGGTTGAGCACCCTATTTGACATGCCAGATAGCGCCCACCGTTATGAATAGCGTAGCCCTTGAATCGCATAGTGAGTCGTTATTAGAACCGTCCTTAGAGTCATCATGAGCGTCGTTATGAACGTCTTTACGAAAATCTGTGTGAAAGCAACGCTGGCAAGCCTGGCGGCTGCTTTAAGTGCCCCCGTTATTGTTTCTGCGCAGCCTGCTGACCCGCAAGCAACGGATATCACCGCCGGTCAACAGCGCGCGCAAACGTGTGCGGCTTGTCATGGGCAAACGGGCATCAGTCCGGCCAGTGCGTTTCCGCATTTAGCGGGGCAGCAAGCCTCTTACCTGGCCAAACAGATTAGAGATATTCGTGATGGCGAGCGGGTGGTTGTGCAAATGACAGGCATGGTTGACGACTTTTCTGACCAGGATGCCTGGAACGTTGCCGCCTATTATGCCGCCCAGGAGGCTAATCTGGGCCATGCCAATGCGGAAGACGAGGCGCTATTGGCACGCGGAGAAGAGATTTATCGCGCAGGGGTGCGCTCGCGTGGTGTGCCTGCCTGCAGCGCATGCCATACGCCCACGGGTGGCGGTATTGGCAGCGCCGTTTACCCGGCGATTGCTGGTCAGTACCCCGCCTATACGATGACAGCGTTACACGCGTTTGCTAGCGGTGAACGAACGAACGACCCAAGCGGTAGCATGCACGATATTGCGACTCGGCTAAGCGAGGAGGATATGCAGGCCGTGGCTAACTACCTCTTTGGTTTACACTAAGTTGTATCCTGAAAATGAATGCTCTTTCCTATCGGTGAGGGAACCTGATAGCGTTAGAGATAGTCCTATCTTCGCTTATCCCTTGGAGAATTGTCGCATGTTCAAAACGTTATTGGTTGCCCTGACCGGTTTAGGCCTTTCAGCAGCTGTCAGCGCTCAGGAATTGGTGGAAGGTAAAGACTATACGCTGCTTGATTCACCGGTCGCGACTCAGGTCGATGAGGATCACATCGAAGTGACCGAAGTGTTCTGGTTTGGCTGCCCTCACTGCAACCGTCTTCAAGCACCCATCACTGAATGGTACGAAACACTGGATGATGACGTCAGTATTGTGCATATGCCCGCTGTCATGGGCGGAGACTCCAATGTTCACGCGACGGCTTTTTATGCTGCCGAGTCGCTAGGCATTGAAGACGACTTGCATGCTGATTTCTTTACGGCGATTCACCAGGATGACCGTGCGTTAACGGATGCGGACGATATTGCCGACTTTTTTGCCGATTATGGTGTCAGTGAAGACGATGCCAAAAAAGCCTTAACTTCGTTTAGCGTACGCGGCGAAGTTAACAACGCCCATGGTCGTATTCGTGAAATGCGCTTGATGGGTGTGCCCGCGCTGGTGGTTGATGGCCGTTACGTTATTACCCCCAGCACCGCAGGTAGCCTTGAGAATATGCCACAAGTGGCAGAAGCGCTCATCGAACGCGTGCGTACTGAACGCGCGCAGTAAGGTGTAAGGGCATGGGGTGATAAGCAGATGGTCAATCTGACAACAGTGAATCAGCCGGGCAAATTATCGTCTCTGTTTGAAACGGGGCACCTTCGCTTGCTGACGTTTAATTTGCAGGTGGGCATCCAAACGTCTGCTTATCATCACTACTTTACCCGCAGTTGGCAGCACTTCTTGCCGAACCCTCAGCGCGTTAAACGTCTGGATATTATGGGCGATGTGTTGAGCCAGTTTGATGTGGTGGGGCTCCAGGAGGCCGATGGCGGCAGTTTTCGCTCCAGTCGTATCAATCAGGTGGAATACCTGGCCGCCCAGGCCGGGTTTCCGCATCACTTTAAACAATTAAACCGTAATCTGGGGCGTATTGCCCAGCACAGTAACGGTCTGCTTTCGCGTCTGACACCTACGAAAATTGAAGAGCACCGTTTGCCCGGTACGTTACCTGGTCGCGGGGCCATTCACGTACGTTTTGGCAACGGGCCGGATGCGTTACATATTTTTATTGCCCACTTGGCGCTTAGCCAGCGTGGGCGTGGGCGTCAGCTTGACTACTTGAGTGAAATTATTGAGCCGCTACATCACGTGGTGGTGATGGGCGACCTCAACTGCACGCCGGATCAGTTGCACGCCCATCAGCGGTTTAGCGCCTCGCTGCCGCTTCATCCGGTTAAACCGCTATTGAGCTATCCCTCGTGGCAGCCACGACGTGCGCTGGACCATATTCTGCTCTCGCAAACACTGGAGGCCGCCGAGGTGCGGGTAATGGATCATCTGTTCTCTGATCATCTGCCCATTGCCGTTGATCTACCGTTACCTAACGCCTGTCTATTGGCTATTGAAAACGCCAACTAACGCTTAAGTCCGTCAAACGGGTGAATATGTGCGTTTTAAGCCGCTTTAACCGGTAGATAATTGCCTGTTTAGGGATGACGTTCGGCCTAGAATCAGCGATGATTCCAGGCCGTTTCTTTGTGTAGGACATTTAACATGCACGCCAATGCTCATGAGCCGCGGTTGCTCCGCTGGCTCGACTGCGTGACGGAGAGAGTCGGCCGGGCCATTGCCTGGCTGGTTGTGATCATGATGCTGGTTCAGTTCGCCATCGTTGTCATGCGTTACGCCTTCGGTATGAACAGTATTGTGATGGAAGAGTCGGTAATGTATATGCATGCCGCCGTGTTTATGCTGTGCGCTGGCTGGACGCTGCGTCACGAGGGCCATGTGCGGGTGGATATCTTTTATCGGCGCATGTCCGACCGCGGCCGTGCCTGGATCGATCTTCTCGGTACGCTGTTTTTACTGATCCCGGTGATGCTATTTATTGCGATCACTAGCTTTCACTACGTTTACAGCAGCTGGTCGATCATGGAACGCTCCGCCAATGGCGGTATTCCTGCCGTATTTCTACTCAAGTCAATGATCCTGGCGATGGTGGCACTGATGCTTCTCCAGGCGGCGGCCCAGTTAATCCGCAAAATACTCATTATACGCGGCAAACTGCCTGCGCCTATTCCTGAGCATGAGGAGATCATCTAGTGCTGGCGACTCTATTGGAAGGTATGCCGCTGATACTATTCGCCACGGTTTGCGTTGTTTTAATGCTGGGGTATCCGGTGGCGCTGTCGCTGGCGGGCACTGCGCTGGCATTTGCCGGGTTGGGATGGTTGCTTCAGTCGATGGGCGTTGCGGTGCCGTTTGAAGCGCGCTGGATGAGCTCCATGCCCAACCGAATTTACGGCATCATGACCAATAGCACCCTGCTGGCGGTGCCTTTATTTGTGCTGATGGGCGTGCTGCTTGAGAAGTCCAAGGTCGCTGAAACACTGTTAGACGCGATGACCATGGCGTTTGGCGCTCTACGTGGGGGGCTGGGCATTGCCGTGGTGTTGGTCGGTATGCTGCTGGCCGCGTCTACCGGTATTGTGGGGGCCACAGTGGTCACCATGGGCCTGCTATCGCTACCTACGATGCTAAAGCGTGGCTACTCGCCAGCGCTGGCGACCGGCACTATTTGTGCGACCGGAACGCTTGGTCAGATTATTCCACCGTCCATTGCGCTGGTGTTACTGGGCGACGTGCTCAACAACGCCTACCAACAGGCCCAGCTTGCCATGGGCGCCTGGAGCCCGAAAACGCTTTCCGTAGGGGATCTGTTTGTTGGCGCGCTGGTGCCCGGCCTGATACTGGTGGTTGCGTATATCATCTACTTACTGATGGTGGCGTGGCTTAAGCCGGGCGCCGCTCCTGCCGCTGATCGTCAGGCGTTGATGCAAGAGCTTGGGCATACCGGCAGTATCTGGCCGCTACTCATAAAAGGGCTTTTACCCCCGGTACTGCTGATCGTTGCCGTGCTGGGGTCTATTTTGGGCGGCATTGCGACGCCCACCGAGGCATCCGCCGTGGGCGCGTTTGGTGCCTTGCTGCTGGCCGCTTTTAATCGCCAACTGAGTGTTCCCATGCTGCGCGAGGTGGTGTACTCCACCGCTAAAGTCACCAGTATGGTGTTTTTAATCCTGATTGGGGCGGCGCTGTTTTCGCTGGTTTTCCGTGCCTTCGGCGGTGAAGAACTGGTGACCCACCTGTTTGAAGCGATGCCGGGGGGCGTTGTAGGCGCCACGATCGTGGTTATGCTGGTGATCTTCCTGCTTGGGTTTATCCTCGACTTTATCGAAATTACCTTTGTTGTGGTGCCGATTGTCGGCCCGGTTCTGCTGGCCATGGGCGTTGACCCCATTTGGCTAGGTATTATGATCGCCGTTAACCTGCAAACCTCGTTTTTAACGCCGCCGTTTGGGTTTGCGCTCTTTTACCTGCGGGGCGTAACGCCACAAAGTGTGCCGACCTCCGCCATCTACCGAGGCGTCATTCCGTTTATTCTTTTGCAACTGGGAATGCTATTGGCGCTGGCGCTGTTCCCCGAGCTTGCCACGTGGCTACCGTCGGTTATTTAGGAAACCCCATGACACGAAACGTAAATGTACTGACGATTGCAGGTTCTGATCCCTCCGGTGGCGCAGGGCTGCAGGGTGATTTAAAGACGTTCTCGGCGCTGGGCGTCTATGGCACCAATGTGATTACGGCGGTGATTGCGCAAAATACTTGCGGCGTTTCCTCGGTCTATCCGGTATCCCCCCAGGCGATCCGTGAGCAGTTGGAAACCCTGTTGGACGATGTGGAGCTGGATGCCGTCAAGATTGGCATGGTCGCAAGCCAGGATGTCGCTGACGTGATTGCTGATGTACTGCGCAAGCGCCGCCCACGCTGGATAGTGCTTGATCCGGTGATGGTCGCCAAAAGTGGCGATATTCTGGTAGACGATGTAGGGATTCGGGCGGTACGCGACATTCTGGTGCCGCTGGCCGATGTGATCACACCTAACCTGCCAGAAGCCGCTGTGCTGCTTGATACCGCCTCACCTACGAGCCTGGACGCCATGGAAGCCATGCTGCCTGGCTTAGCCCAACTGGGCGCGCCTTATGTCGTGTTAAAGGGGGGGCACCTGCGTGGCGAGACATGCCCTGACTTGCTGGCAACACCGGATGGTCACGAGTGGCTACCTGCGTCACGTATCCAAACAGATAATTTACACGGCACCGGCTGCGCCTTGTCATCCGCTATTGCGGCCTGCCTGGCAAAGCTGCCCATGGATGCGCCTGCCCAGGCCCCCGCTGCGGCTATTAGCGATGCTAAACGGTGGCTGCATGCTGCTCTTGAGGCCAGCGTTCAACTAAGCGTTGGTAAAGGGCGCGGGCCGGTGCACCATTTTCATGCCTGGTGGTAACGCGCTACACGCTAAAATGAATCGTTAGCTTGCGGGATATGGCTTCGCCCACCATGCTGAAGGGTGTCTGTGAAACGACTGCCTGGATGCTTGTCTGAGGAGCGTTATGCCATGACCCGCACGTTTGTGTTTGCCACTGACCTCTCTGCTGAAAATCGCGCTGGCTTTGCGCGCGCCTTGCGCCTTGCTTATACGCACAACGCCCATCTGGATGTTCTGCATGTGCTGGCCCCCCATCTGCCGCATCGGCTACTGCAAACAGTAGAGCAAGCGATCAATGAAGATATTGGCGCCACGTTGACCGATATTCGTGAAGACTACGCGCTGGAAGCCCCCAAGACCGTGGTGCAAACCGTTACCGGCGAACCCCATGTTGAAATTGCACGCAAGGCCCATGAAGAGCAGGCCAGGCTGATTGTACTGGGGATGCACCGCAAGCGCGGCCAGAAAGCGCTGTTGGCGGGCACCACGCTAATGCGCGTCGTACGCAATGCGCCATGTCCTGTGGTGATTACCCAGTACACGCCCACCCAGCCCTGGCAGCATATTGTGATACCCGTTGATGCCTGTTTGAGTGCCCGCCACATACTAAAACAGACGCTAAGCCACTTTCCCGATGCAAAACTAACGCTGCTGCATGCCTGGACAGTGCCCGGTGAAGAGGCACTGGGTTCTGAGGTCACTTTCGCTCAGTGGCGTGAGCAGGAAGTGGCGCGCTTGCGGGAGGCATTAAAACACCAGATTGATGAGCTGGTGCGCGAGCTCGACGATGCCCCCGATATTGAGCTGGTGCTTGAACCCGGCACGCCGTGCGAGGTGACCCAGGACTATATCAGGTACCACTCGCCTGACCTGGCGGTGATGAGTAGCCGTAGCCAGCCTTTTCACTCCAGCCAGCTAACGCAAGCGCTGCTCAGCGAGCCCCACTGCGACCTGATGTTATGCCGCGCCTGGTGACGTGAATAGGTACACTAGGCGCTGATATCGTCAGGAGAAGCGCAAGTGAAAGTACTGATACAGCGTGTGAGCCAGGCAAGCGTCAGTGTCGAGGGGCAAACGGTGGGTGCTATTGAGCAAGGGTTATTGGCACTGGTGGGCGTTGAGAAGGGCGACACTGACGCCGCCGTTGAGAAAATACTTCACCGACTTTTGCACTACCGTGTCTTTAGCGACGCCGAGGGCAAAATGAACCTCAATCTTCAGCAGATAGACGGTGGCTTGCTGCTGGTATCGCAGTTTACCCTGGCCGCTGAAACCCATAAGGGCCTGCGCCCGGGCTTTTCCAGCGCCGCCCCCCCTGCTGAAGGTGAACGGCTGTTTAATGCGCTGGTCAGCCAGGCCCAGTCGGCCTGGCCGAAGGTGGCCACCGGCCAGTTTGGTGCCGATATGCAGGTGGCGCTGGTTAATGATGGCCCGGTGACGTTCCTGCTGGAAAGCTAACTATTTGGTTTCGCAGAGTACAAACATCCTGGTACTAAGCGTTTTCGCTGGCCAACAGTTCGGCTTCCATGGCTTCCAGCGACTCTTCCGCTGCTAGCCACTGCTGCTCGGAACTGTCCAGGCGGGCCTTGATGGTGGCTTGCTGGGACAGCGCCTCGGTAAGCTCGGCCTTGCGGCTGTTGTCGGTATAAAGCTCGGGGTCGGCCAGCACAGACTCTACGTCTTCCAGCTCGGCCTGGGCTTTTTCCATGGCTTTTTCAGCCTGGTCGCGCTCTTTTTTCAGCGGACGCAGCTTTTCACGCAGCTCGGCAGCGGCCTTACGGGCTGCCTTGCGCGCGTCGCGGCTATCCCCGCTGGGTTGCTGGTTCTGACGTTCGTTTTTCTCGCTGCGCGAATCGCGGCGGCTCTCCTCAAGGCGTGCCTTCAACCAGGCGCGATAATCCTCAAGGTCGCCATCAAACGGCTCTACACGGTTGTCCGCCACGCACCAGAACTCATCGACCGTAGCGCGTAGCAGGTGGCGGTCGTGAGAGACCAGAATCACCGTGCCCTCAAAGCCCGCTAGCGCTTCGGTCAGCGCTTCGCGCATTTCCAGGTCCAGGTGGTTGGTCGGCTCATCCAGCAGTAGTAAATTGGGCTTTTGCCAGGCGACCAGCGCCAGTGCCAAACGCGCTTTTTCACCGCCTGAAAAAGTAGCCACTTTGCCAAAGGCGTCATCGCCTTTAAAACCAAAGCCGCCCAGAAAGTTGCGAATCTCCTGGTCGCTGGCTCTAGGTGAAAGACGCTGGACATGCACAAACGGGGTAGAGGTGACATCCAACCCTTCCAACTGGTGCTGGGCAAAGTAACCAATTGCCAAGTGTTCACCGGGAACGCGCTTGCCGTTTAGCAGCTCAAGCTCGCCGGTCAAGGACTTGATCAGCGTTGATTTACCCGCCCCGTTAGGCCCCAGCAGGCCAATACGGCTGCCCGGCAGCAGGGTGATATTGACCTTGTCGAGCTGCACGGTGTCACGCTCTTTACCCCGATAGCCCAGCTGGGCCTGATCAAGTACCAGCAGCGGGTGCGAGGTTTTATCGGCGGCCGGCAGCGTGAAGTGAAAGGGCGAATCGACGTGGGCAATGGCAATATCTTCCATACGCTCCAGCATTTTTACCCGGCTTTGCGCCTGCTTCGCTTTGGTTGCCTGAGCTTTGAAGCGTGCAATAAAGCGCTCAATCTCTTCGCGGCGGGCCTGCTGCTTGGCGGCTTCGGCTTGTTGCAAGGCTAGCTTCTCGGCTCGCGTTCGCTCAAAGAGGGAGTAGTTGCCCCGATAAAGTTCAAGCGTCTGGTGGTGCATGTGCACTATGTGGTCACATACTGCATCCAGAAAATCGCGGTCGTGGGAAATCAGCAGCAGGGTGCCCGGGTAGCGGCTTAGCCACTGCTCCAGCCACAGCAGCGCGTCGAGGTCCAGGTGGTTGGTGGGCTCATCCAGCAGCAATAAGTCAGAGGGCATAAACAGCGTACGCGCCAGGTTAACGCGCATTCGCCAGCCGCCTGAAAAGTCGGAAAGCGGACGGGAAAGATCTGGCTGGAAAAAGCCAAGCCCAACCAGTAACTGGGCGGCGCGAGACTCTGCACGGTAGCCATCCAGGGTTTCGATTAGCCCGTGAAGCTCGGCTTCGCGGTGCGCTTCGCCCGCCTCCTGGGCGGCGAGCAGTTCGGCTTCAGCTTGGCGCAGGGCCTTATCGCCATCCAGCACATATTCGATAATTGGCCGATCAAGCGCTTCAACTTCCTGGGCCATATGAGCGATGCGTTGCCCACCGCTCATTTCAACATCGCCCTGGTCGGGGCCTAATTCACCCAGCAGGAGCTTGAAAAGGCTCGATTTACCAGCGCCGTTTGCCCCGATAATACCCGCCTTGATACCGTCGTGCAGGGTCAAGTCGGCGTTCTCGAGTAGCGTTTGCGTGCCGCGTTGCAGGGCGACTTGGCGCAGTGCGATCATGCTCTCTCCCAATGAAAAGTGGGTAAACCAATGCTCGATTCTAACCGATTGCGCCGCCTGGAGCAGATGCCATTATGGGATTTTGCTCTCTCGTTTTATAAAGCCCCCGGCGTTGAAGATGCCTGCCTGACGCTACAGGACACATTAGGCGTCGATGTGTGCGAGCTGTTATTTCACGGCTGGCTGTTTGTGAATGGGCTTGAAGCACGCCCAGAAGCGCTGGCGCCACAGCGTGAGCGGCGTCAGCTATGGCAGCGTGAGACCACAGAAGTGCTGCGTCATTTACGCCGCACGTTAAAGCCCCAGGCACGACACAGCGCCTCTGTTTCCGCTCTGCGTAAAACGATTCAGCAGGCTGAACTGCAGGCCGAACGTGAAAACCTTCAACGTTGGCAAAGGTGGGCGATCGAAAATTCTGACAGCGACCAGCGATTAACAAACTGCGCGTTGTTTTCGAACGATAGCGAAAAATGGCTGCAAGATAAGCTGTTTTTTGCCGAACTTGACAAAGGTTGCCAGGGTAAGCCAAGCGCGCGCGAAAGCGTGGTTAACGCTTGGCAAACCCTGGCAGCCCGGCTTGACCACTTCGAGTCACCGCGCTAGCCTGAAAATAAGCTGCTTTTGAATAATCTTTCGTTATGCGTCCGCTGACCCACAGCAATGGATAACGTTTTTGCGTGTCAGCGAATGTTAAAAAGCGAATGTAAAAAAACAAAGGCAGAATTTTTGCGCACTCGTACGGCGCGCTAACCACTGCAAGGGGAACATCGCATGAAGGCAAGCAAGTTAGTAACGACGGCTAGCGTTGGCGCACTGTTGCTGGGCATGACCGCGGCTGCCCAGGCAGACAACTGGCGCTACGCTCACGAAGAGTACGAAGGTGATGTACAGGATGTGTTCGCCTACGCATTCAAAGAGTATATCGAAGATAATTCCGACCACACCGTTCAGGTTTATCGCTTTGGCGAACTGGGCGAGTCTGACGACATCATGGAGCAGACTCAAAACGGCATTCTCCAGTTTGTTAACCAGTCACCGGGCTTTACCGGCGCGCTGATTCCAGAAGCTCAGATTTTCTTTATTCCTTACCTTCTGCCTACCGATCAAGATACGGTGCTAACGTTCTTCGACGAAAGCGAAGCGATTAACGAGATGTTCCCCGAGCTTTACGCTGAGCAGGGTCTTGAACTTCTTAAGATGTACCCAGAAGGCGAAATGGTGATTACCACCGATGAGCCGGTCAGCTCGCCCGAGGATCTGCAGAACAAGAAAATCCGTACCATGACCAACCCGCTGTTGTCAGAAACCTACAGCGCGTTTGGTGCAACACCCACGCCACTGCCGTGGGGTGAAGTATACGGTGGTCTGCAAACCGGGATTTTGGACGGCCAGGAAAACCCGATCTTCTGGATCGAGTCGGGCGGTCTCTATGAAGTCTCTCCGCACCTGACGTTTACCGGCCATGGCTGGTTCACCACCGCCATGATGGCGAACCAGGACTTCTATTCAGATCTTTCTGAAGAAGACCAGCAGCTGGTTCAAGATGCCTCTGAAGCTGCTTATGACCAAACCATGGAGCACATCCAGGGCTTGGCCGACGAAGCGCTGGAGAAAATCCAGGCGGCTTCTAGCGATGTGACCGTTACGCGTCTGAACGAAGAGCAGATTCAGATGTTCCGTGAACGGGCGCCACAAGTGGAAGCAGCCTTCCTCGAAATGACGGGTGAGGGTGGCGCTGAGCTGCTGGAGCAGTTCAAAGCCGACCTGGAAGCCACAAACCAGTAATGTTGAGTTGCCGTTTAAGGCAGAAAGGGTGACTCATATCAGGGGCAGCCACGGCTGCCCCTTTTCTATTGTTTATCGATACCTTTAAGGGGAGCAACGTGGTGGATAGTAGCCCCATACAAAAGGCGAAAAGCTTGAGTACCCCCTACGCTAAACGTATGTCGGTACTGCTCTCTCACCCTTCAACTTTGAACGTGGAATAACCTTGATGACTAGCATGTTATTGGCCGTTGCTAGCCATCGTCATGCCGCTAAACATGCCGTTAAAAAAGGAGCCCGGCCATGACCGATGAAGAATCCGAAAAGAGCTATCATTCTGGTTTACCCGGCGTGTTGGGAGTGATCGACACTGCAATTAGCAAAATCGAGTCAGTGATATTGGCGCTAGGGGTTTTGCTAATGGCGCTGAATACGGTCACCAATGTGATTGCCCGCTTTGTATTTGGCAATAGCATCATGTTCTCCGGTGAATTAAACCGCATTTTGATCATCATGATTACGTTTGCCGGTATTGGCTATGCGGCGCGCCATGGGCGTCATATACGCATGTCGGCAATTTACGACGCTTTACCGGTGGGTGGGCGTAAAGCGTTGATGATCTGCATTTCGCTCGTCACCTCTTTCATTATGTTCTTCCTGTTTTACTACTCGATCGTTTATATCCTCGACTTGTATAGCAAAGGACGCGTGCTGCCTTCGTTAAGTTTGCCGGTCTGGATAATTTATCTATGGGTGCCGATGGGCTTTTTCATCACTGGTATTCAGTACCTGCTAACCGCCATTAAAAACCTCACGAGTCGGGATGTGTATCTCTCAACGGGTGTGGTCGATGGTTATAAAGATACCGAAACTGAAGTTTGACGCAGGGCATCGTATCCTGAGGAAAGAGCTATGACGACAATAATGATAGTCACCATGATTGCCCTGCTACTGCTGGGCTTTCCCATGATGGTGCCGCTCATTGCAGCGGCGATCATCGGTTTTTACATGATGTTTAACGGCTTCGGCCAGATGGATACGCTGATTCAGCAAATGATGGCAGGCATACGGCCAGCCTCACTGATCGCGGTACCCATGTTTATTTTAGCGGCCGATATTATGACCCGCGGCCAATCGGCTAACCGTTTGATCGCGATGGTAATGTCGTTTATCGGCCATATTAAAGGCGGGCTTGCGGTCAGTACCGCGGCCTCTTGTACGTTGTTTGGCGCTGTTTCAGGCTCAACCCAGGCAACCGTGGTTGCGGTGGGTTCGCCGTTGCGGCCCAAAATGCTTAAAGCCGGCTACTCCGACTCCTTTACGCTGGCGCTGATTATTAATGCCAGCGATATCGCTTTTTTGATTCCGCCGAGTATTGGCATGATTATCTACGGGGTCGTGTCAGGCACATCGATTGGTGAGCTGTTTATCGCCGGTATAGGCCCCGGCCTTCTGATTCTGTTGATGTTTTCAGCCTACTGTATTACCTACGCCATCGTTAAGGATGTACCGACTGAGGCGAAAGCCAACTGGAGAGAGCGTGGCGTTGCGGTTCAAAAAGCGCTCTGGCCGCTGGGTTTCCCGGTTATTATTGTCGGCGGTATTTATGGCGGTATTTTTAGCCCTACGGAGGCTGCCGCAGCGTGTGTGCTGTATGCGGTGCTGCTGGAATTTGTGGTGTTTCGGTCCCTCAAAATGGCCGATATCTACACGATTGCTAAATCTACCGGCTTGATTACCGCTGTGGTGTTTATCCTGGTAGCCGTCGGTAATAGCTTCTCCTGGATTATTTCCTTCGCTCAAATTCCCCAAACGATCCTGGAAGCCGTAGGCGTGAATGATGCCGGGCCGACCGGCGTCTTGATCGCGATTTGTATCTCCTTCTTTATCGCTTGCATGTTCGTTGACCCTATCGTGGTTATCCTCGTGCTTACGCCTATCTTTGCCCCTGCCATTGCCGCAACAGGACTCGATCCGGTACTGGTCGGCATCTTGATTACCCTGCAGGTAGCGATTGGCTCGGCCACACCGCCGTTTGGCTGCGACATCTTTACCGCGATTGCGATCTTTAAGCGGCCTTACTGGGAAGTTATTAAAGGCACGCCGCCGTTTATCTTTATGCTCATCCTGGCGGCCGCGCTTCTCATCATGTTCCCGCAGATTGCGCTGTTTCTACGCGACCTGGCGTTCCGCTAGCCTTCCATTAAGGAGAACTGCATGTTTAACCGCATTTTAGTCCCGGTGGATGGCTCGAAAGGCGCCATTAAGGCGCTCGATAAAGCAGTAGGGCTACATCTACTAACGGGCGCTGAGCTCTATTTCTTGTGCGTATTCAAGCACCACAGCCTGCTTGAGGCGTCACTTTCCATGGTACGCCCCAATCAGTTGGATATTCCCGACGATGCGTTAAAAGAGTACGCCACCGAGATCGCTATACACGCGAAAAACCATGCCATTGAGCAAGGCGCGGACAGCACGAGCGTGCGTGCTTTTGTTAAAGGTGGTCGGCCTTCACGTACCATTGCACGCTTCGCCTGGAAGCGAGAGTGCGATTTGATCGTGATTGGTGCTCAAGGCACTAACGGCGAAAAGAGCATGCTGCTGGGCAGTGTATCTCAGCGGGTGGCCGGTGCGGCGCATTGTCCCACCTTGGTGGTGTAGCTTCGTTGTAGACACTGCGGCTGGCGTAAGCGTGCTTCACAAGGTTAAACCTCTTGGTAAAAGCGAGGTCGTACCAAGCGTAGCTACATCTTAACTATGGTTTTAACTACGGTCGTAACAACAGCGCCCGTTTCAGGTAGATACACCCTGAAGCGGGTGTTAGGCTTTGAAGCACTTAATATCTGGCGTATTGCGCCGTCGAATAAGGTTACTTTTTTATGAAAACACTGCTCTCCTCAACGGCTCTGACAGGTCTGCTTTTAGTGGCACCGTTTGTTGCTGCGGCCCCTGAAACTGACGATCAGCGCCTTGCCTACAGCCTTGGGGTTACGCTGGGTGAAAGCATGAAAGCGGATATCGGCGACCTTGACCTGGATGCGTTTAACGACGGCATGCGTGATGTGTTCGAGGACAATGAGTTGGCGCTCGACGAAGAGCAAATGGTTGAGGCCATTATGGCCTTCCAGGAGCGCTCTTTGGAGGCGCGTGAACAGGAAGCCGCTGAGATCGGCCAGGCAAACCTCGAGGAAGGCGAAGAGTTCCTGGCAGAAAACGCCGAGCGTGAGGGCGTAGAGGTGACGGATTCTGGCCTGCAGTACGAAGTGCTTGAGTCGGGCGATGGCGCAACGCCCGGGCCTGAGGACACTGTTGAGGTGAATTACGAAGGCATGCTGCTGGATGGCACGATATTCGACAGCTCGTTTGAGCGCGGCGAGTCGGTTAGCTTCCAGGTCAATCAAGTTATTGAAGGCTGGCAGGAAGGCCTGCAGATGATGAGCGTTGGCGATAGCTGGATGCTGTATATCCCTGCTGACCTGGCTTACGGCGAAAACGGCCAAGGCCCAATTGGCCCCAATGAAATGCTCACGTTCCGGGTTGAACTGTTAGGCGTTGAATAATCCATGCCTATGGCCCTGCGGGTAGCTCACACGCTAAGTGCGTTGTTGTTGCTAAGCGGCCCGCTGGCAGCCAGTGCAATGGCTGAAACGCCTGAGCGTTTGCCCGCGCTGAATGCCATGTCAGAGCAGGCAAGCGTCGTCGGCGTTTCATCAGGCGGTTATATGGCAACCCAGCTAGCGGTTGCCTGGCCTGAGCGCTTTAGCGGTGTAGGCGTGCTGGCGGCAGGGCCTTGGGGCTGTTCGCAGGGCTCCTTAAATCTTGCGCTTAATCAATGCATGCAAACCCGTGCAGGCCAGCCAGCCTTGGACAGGCTAGACGCACGTTGGGCGGGTTATAAAAGGCATGACCGGGTCGGTGCTCGTGAAGACCTGGCTCAGCTCCGTGCCTTTATCTGGTATGGCGGTGCCGATGATGTCGTACAGCCCGAGCTGGCTGAGCTATTGGCCAAGCAGTGGTTGGGCTGGCTGGCATCGCCTGAGCAGCTGCAACGGGTGCGTAATCAGGCCGCGGGGCATGGCTGGCCAGTCCAGCTACGCGAAGAGGAAGCCGTTGGCCCGCAGGAATTAGGCAACTGCCGCCAGGGCGGTGGTAGCCATGTGCTGGCCTGTGATGAAGATGTTGCGCAAGAAATGCTTGCCTGGTTATACCCCGAACGTGACGCTTCTATTTCCGCAGCTACTTCCACAACTACTTCCGCAACGGGAGAGCTGGTTGCTTTCGATCAGTCGGAGTTTGCGGTTAAAGGGCTCGCGGACACGGGGTATGTATTTATTCCCGCAGCATGTGAAGAGGAAGCATGCCCGGTCACTATTGCACTGCACGGCTGCCAAATGAGCGCTAGCGCTATTGGTGATACCTTTGTTAGCCATAGCGGTTTGAATCGTTGGGCCGCCAGCCACCAGCAGATAGTGCTTTACCCACAAGCTGACAGCAGCTTGTCGAACCCGCAAGGGTGCTGGGATTGGTGGGGGTATGCAGAAAGCCTCTGGCAGAAAAATCCGCTGCACGATACCCGTGAAGGCGTCCAGGCGAGCGCGCTCATGCGTATGCTTGACCGTTTGGAAGCCGCGCCGGTTATGCCGGTTATGTCTGACTAGTTCTGCCTGGCTAGCTCTTCTTTACCACTTCAAAGTCAAACCAGCTCCCCATATCTCCCTCCGGTGTTTCAAGAATCACGCGTGCCCGCCAGGGCGTAGCAGTTTGCACCTCTTTATCCACTTGGCCTTGACCACGAAAACGGCTTGGCGTGATGGCATCCAGCACAAAGCGCTCAATCCTCGAATCTCGATAGCGGTCGACCAAATCCACGTTGACCTGATGAGCGGGAATGCCTTGAATATCGACTTTCAACGGTAAAGAGGCGAGCGCTTCTATAGGACCGTTAACATCAATATGAAAGGTCAACTGGCGTCCACTGCCCAGTGCGACTGAACAAGGGTGAGCATGGACATCGCAACTGGCGGCGGAAGGGAACCAGGTAACGTGGCTTTTATCGTGGTATTGATGAAAAAATACGTACCATGTAGACATCGCCAGTGCTAAACCGGTGACTAAAATCAGCACCTTGAGTCCCTGTAAACCTGAAAAACCAGCAGTTTTAGGTAGTATCTTCATGGCAGAATACCGCTACGCAGGCCGTGAGGCGGAGTGTCGTTTCATGGTAACAGTAAACGTGTCGATGTCGTTGTGCTGTGATGTCGCAGTCACTAAGGAAAGCTCATGGAGAGTATTACCGCTGCGCTAGGGCCCCTGTTCCTACTGATTTTATTAGGAGCGGGCTTAGGCTACTGGCGCTGGCCCGGTGCAGATTTTTGGCCGCAAATGGAGCGGCTAATTTACTTTGTGCTTTTCCCGGCCATGCTGGTGGGAACGCTGGCCACCGCCGATGTCAGCCAGGTCCCGGTAGGGCGCTTGGCCCTGGTGCTATTAGGCGCCATTGCGTTTTTTGGGCTGCTGATCTGGTGGTTTCGCCATTGGCTACAGCTAACGCCTGCAGCGTTTACCTCGGTGTTTCAAGGTGCGGTGCGCTTTAACACCTATGTAGGTGTAGCGGGGGCCGCGGCATTGCATGGCGAGTTAGGTGCAACCACGGCAGCGGTTGCCGTGGCGCTGATGGTGCCCGTGGTGAACATCATGTGTGTGGCAAGTTTTGTGGCTGCCGGCACATTAGGCAGTGCGAGCATGGGTAAAAGCGTCATGGCGCTGGTGAAAAACCCGCTGATCCTCGCCTGCCTGGCAGGCATAGGATTAAACCTGAGCGGCATTGGCCTGCCAGGATGGAGTGAGGACACCGTCGGCCTGCTAGGGCGCGCCGCGCTCCCACTAGGGCTGGTTGCCGTGGGGGTGGCACTACGCCCGGCCGCGCTGTTACGCATTGACCGTGGCCTGCTAGCGACCAACAGCGTCAAATTGTTACTAATGCCAGCGCTGGTATTGGTGCTGGCGTGGGCGCTAGGTCTGGATATCGTTAGCCGGGACGTGGCGCTGCTGTTTGCAGCACTTCCCACGGCAACCTCGGCCTATATTCTGGCCCGCCAGTTAGGTGGTGACGCTGAGCTAATGGCAGCCATTATCACCGGTCAAACGCTACTCGCCATGCTCACGCTTCCGCTCTGGTTACAGCTCTCAGGGTAAGATGTAAAAATAAATAAAAAGTATTCGCATTTGTATTGACGGGTTAAATGATAATGATTATATTGTGCTTGTAGCGTTTAATGAGTCGCTACAGACCACGACAGCGAGCCGCCAGTTCGTTGTCATGGTTTCTCCCTCTCATTGCTAGTCACGGTCTTTTGCCACTCCTTTGGAGTGGCTTTCTTTTTTGCACATTACGTAAATTATTTTTTGTAATAAGTGCAGGATGGTGAATTAAAGTAATGCCGCCAGTTGGGGCCAAGTCAAATCAATCCTGTTACAGCAGTCTTTGCCCATCAATTCAACGAATTCTGGGCTGTTTTGGATGTATAACCACTACTGCTTGTTCAGTCCTCAGTATCTCATCCAAGCGTTTAATTTATCGAAGAAAGCGAGACATTGGTTGAGTTGCTCTATTTCTATAAATTCGTCGGGCTTATGGGCTTGCCGGATGGAGCCAGGCCCAAGTATTACGGAAGGTATACCGCCATCAACTTCGAAAACGCCACCTTCAGAGCCATAAGACACTTTTCCTCCATGCTCGGGAAGAATGGGCTCAAGTTGTTTAAACATCTCGCTGTCAGTGGCATCGCCCATGGCAGGGTAGGCAAACAACTCTTGCCACTCAATGGCGGAATCTGATGATTGGCGCTGCATTTCGGGCAGCAGGGCCGACTCGATATCGTTGATCAGCGTTTGAATATCCGTGGCGGCCGCATCTTGATCAATGCTACGCAGCTCAAAGATAAAGCTGCAAGTATCAGGGGTAACGTTGGTTGCTACACCGCCTTCAATAATGGTGGTAAGGGTGGTGGCATGAGGAACGGTAAAATCGTGATCGAAGGGGCCGTCTTGCTCATATCGTCGTGCTCGTTCAGCGATCATGGTGATGATACGCGAGGCATACTCGACGGCGTTGACGTGCTGGGGAGAAAACGATGAGTGACCGCCTTCTCCGCGCACCGTCACTCGCATGGCGATCTTGCCTTTCTGGCCGTTGATCAGCTTCATTTCGCTGGGCTCGCCAATAATCGCCAGCGCCGGTGGTACTTTCAGTTCTGATAGATAGCGTGCGATGGCGGGCGCCCCCAGGCAGCCCACTTCTTCATCGTGAGAGAAACAGAAATAGAAGGGGCGCTGTAGTTCAGCGTTGGCAAACGCCGGTGCTGCCGCCATGACGCACGCTGCAAAACCTTTCATGTCGCAGGTGCCGCGACCAAACAGGCGACTGCCACGCTGCTCCATTTTGAAAGGATCACTTTGCCAACTCGCCGGGTTGGCAGGAACCACGTCCGTATGGCCAGAGAGAACGATGCCAGGTAGGTCGGCCGGGCCCAAGCGAGCGACCAGGTTGGCTTTCTCACCGCTCTTATCCGGTAACACCGTCACATCCGCGCCTAGATTGATGAAGAATTTCTCCATGTAGTCAATAAGCTTGAGGTTGGAGTACGCACTCGTTGTGTCGTAAGCGATCAGGTCGGCAAGGTGTGATATTGAAGCTGCCAACTGCGGGTGAGCGTTCGGCGTGGTACTAGCTTGCATGGTGTTAAATCCTCGGCAATAGGGGAGTCGTTGGCTCAAACCTGGGCTTTTTTAAGTTGCTGACGAATCGTTACTACCACCACAAATATCGCCAAAGACGCGAACAACCAGGTGATCGGCGATGACACCAGAATGCTGGGATCACCACGAGATAGGGCAAGGGCGCGACGCAGGTTTTCTTCCAGCATTGGGCCAAGAATGAACGCGATTAAAAAGGGTGCGGCAGGAATAGCGAACAGGAACATGAAAAAGCCAAATACGCCCATCGCCAGCAGCACGATGACGTCATACATGCTGTTGGAGATCGAAAAAATACCGAACACGCACAGGGAGAGGACAATCGGCGCCATCAAGCCAGGCGGAATACGTGAGATATGTGAGAAAAAGCGCATCGTTGTCTTGCCTGCCCCAAACAGCAAAACGGATGAGAACAGCATGCCAATAAACAGCATGTAGACCTCATGAAGGTTGTTCTCAAACAGCATGGGGCCTGGGGTCATGCCGTGAATCATAAAGGCACCCAGCATCACGCCCGTAATCACATCGCCTGGTACGCCCAGGGCTAGCAATGGAATCATGGTGGAGCCACAGCAGCCATTATTGGCAGACTCTGATGCCGCGATGCCTTCCAGCTCGCCTTTACCAAAGTTTTCGCGGTTCTTTGAACTACGCTGTGCTTCGCCGTAGGAGGAGAAAGCCGCCGCCGAAGGGCCAATGCCGGGAATCGCCCCCATCACGACCCCAATCATGCTGCCTTTGAGCATTGCCTTTAAGGAACGGCGCAGCTCATCGCGTGTTACGCGGTTATCGCCCAGCTGCATGGGCTTATGGTTTTGGTTGTGACGAAACACAATAATCTTAAGAAGCTCGGGAATCGCAAACAGGCCAATCAGCACGGGTGCCACGGCCAAGCCGCTCTGCATATCCACTGTCAGGTCAAAGCGGAACGAGCCGTACATATCTTCACCCACGGTGGCCAACAAAAGCCCCAGGCATGCAGAAACCAGCCCAAGCAGTAGCGAGCGCCCGGATACGCCCGCCACGGTAGTGAGCGCAAAAATCATCAGCATGAAATATTCGGGAGGACCGATACGCAGTGCGAGAAGTGCCAGTGGCGCGGCGATAAAAAACAGTGAGAGATTGGAAATAAAATCCCCGGTACATGAGGAGTAGAGCGCCATGTTAAGGGCTTTGCCCGCCTTTCCCTGTTGGGCCAGAGGGTAGCCATCAAGGGTGGTGCAGGCGGCTGAAGCAGTACCTGGGGTTTTGATCAATATCGCCGATACCGAGCCGCCATAGGTCGAGCCTTTATAAAGCGCGACAAGCAGCAAAATACTCGGGATAGGCTGCATGTAAAAGGTGAAGGGCAGCGCCAACGTAACGGCCATGGTGCCGGTCATGCCGGGAATCGCGCCAATAATCACTCCACCCCAGATACCGGCGGCCATGATCAGGAAATTCTCAATGGTGGCCACCGCCTGAAAGGCAACCAGCAGATCGTTGAGCATAGTGGTCAGTCCTGTACGCGACAGTTAAATTCCGAGAACCTTGAAAAGGCTGCCAACCGGGAAACGCGTATTGAGAGCGCTGGAGAAAAACAGGTAGAGAAGCATTGGAAGTACGATGGCTACGATGGTTGCCACTATTTTGTGGCGCCAATAACCCGTCAGTACCAGCATCACCATTAACAGCAGGATGCTCGATAACAAGAACCCTAATAGCGTCACTGCGCCGATAAAGAGCGCAAAGGCCAGTACTGTCCAACCGAAGCGAGTGAGTAGCGTGGCAAGGGGTGTACCGCCGCGAAGGGCGCTGGCATCTTCAGGGTCAGCGAGTGCTTCGGTTTTACGGGAAAACGATAGCCCGACAAGCAGCACTCCCAGCGCCATGCCCAGCATGGAAACCGTTCGTGGCCACATACCAGGCGGTGGTGCAAACCCCGGAATAAAGCGTGGGCGGGGCACATAGGCGGGGATCAGTAAAAAAAGCACGATCCCGAACAGCGCTGTAATAACCAAGCCGCGTGTTATACCCATGACCCCTCCAGCGATGAAGTGATATATACCGTCGTTACGCGATGTTTAGCGTGTATTTATTCCAGATAGCCAAACTGTTCAGCCAAGGAGCGATAGAACTCGTATTGCTCTTCTGCATACGTCTCCATATCGACACTGCCGATGGTAGAAATCGAGCCACGGCCTTCGGCACGGCTGAGCCACGTCTCATCTTCGGCAACCTGCTCCATTACCTGGCTCCAGGTATTCATCACTTCTTCGGGCAGGTCAGGCGGGCCGTACAAAGCGCTCCAGCCAATGACCTGGCCTGCCAGCTCATAGCCCAGCTCTTCGGCGGTGGGCACTTCCGGCAGCGCTTCCATACGCTCGGGTGAGAACACCATTAACGGGCGCATATCGCCACTCTCGATATGCGGCATCAGTGACGCTGCCGCGATGGCGAGAAAATCAACGTGTCCACCTAGCAGGGCCGTTGCCAGCTCGCCGCCGCCCCGATAAGGAATCAATGTTGCCGCCGTTAGCGGGTCCATTCCTGTATCAGCAAGCAGTGATTGCACCGTAAAACCATCAATGGCGGTGGCGCCAGAGGCGGCGTAGCTCATTGCTCCAGGGTTGTTTTCGATGCCTTCCAGCAGATCCTCAACGCTTTCGTAGGGGGAGTCATCGGCCACGGCCAGAATCATGGGGGTGGCTTCAAGCGGGCTGATAAACGTGTACTCATCCCAGTCAACGCTACTGTTTTCATTGACTGCCGGTGACAGCGCCATGCCGACGCGGGCCAGTAAGAGGGTGTAACCATCGGCCTCGGCCTGTGTCACGTCGCGAGCACCGGTCATTCCACCGGCGCCGGCCTGGTTGACGACAGTAACAGGCTGGCCTAGATATTCGCGCGCAGACTCCGCCAAGGCCCGGCCCGCAAGGTCAGAAGCGCCGCCCGGGCCATAAGGAACAACGAGCGTGACGGGTTCGGAAGGATAGCTTTGAGCATAGGCGGTGGACGCAGCGAGAAGCGTTGCCGCCGTTAAGCTTAGGGTGAGTTTCATACTTATCTCCGCAGCAGTTGTTAGAAGTTTTATTAAACGGCGTTGCCAGCAGCAGTTTTAAACCCAGCTTATTCAACATAGACAAGTATGAAAACTGTTTCAATAATTCAATTAAGTATGCATAAATGTTCTAGTAGAGGGCCGAAATTGCAAGCTTACGGCTTATAACGTCTGTTTTAATCTGCCAATGATTTAGCTAACGTTTTTAAGGCGAGTTTAAGATAATGAAAATAAAAGAGATTGAAGCATTTGACGCGTTTATGAAGCACGGCACGACCAAGGCGGCCGCAGAGATGCTGGGCATTAGCCAGTCAATGGTGAGTCGCTTGCTTACTGGGCTTGAGGAAGCGTTGGGTTTTGCATTATTCAAACGTACGCGTAATCAGCTTTCACCCACATCCGAAGCATTTTTATATCACGCCTCTGTCTTACGGCTTATGGCGAGTATTCGAGATACTCAGAAAGATGCGGATGCAATTTCCAACAATCAGCTGGGCAGTATTGTCGTCGCAGCTCAACCCATTTTTTGCGATACTTTTTTACTCGACGTTATTAAGCGCTTTAAACAAAAACACCCTAATGTAGGCGTGCGATTGATTGATGCAGGTTTACAAGAGTTGCTTAAAATGATCGACAACAATACCTGCGACGTAGCATTGGGAATTACGCTTGAAGCGGATACCTACGGCGCAAAGGTCACAAGTCTGGCGCGCTGTTCTGCGCGCTGCATCATGCACCGCACCCATCCACTCGCGAAACAGGACGTTATATCGCTGTCTAGTTTGCAGAATCAGGCATTTGTTGAGCTGATGGCAGATAGCCCTCTGCGTGCCCGTGTGGATTACATGATGCAAACAGTGAATATCAAAAGACATATGGCGGCTGAAATGCGCCATATGCGAGGGGTGTGTGCATTGGTTGACCGAGGACTTGGCGTCGCCGTCATTGATCCTGTTGCAGAACTACTGCTGCCGGGAACAGCCGTCGTGTCAAAGGCGATGGAACCCACCATCGAATGGGAAATTGCCTTGCTTAAATCTAAACACAAGCCGTTAAGCAACGTAGCCGAATCCTTCTGCGAAGAAATATACGCCGAAATCGATAGCTTGCATAAAATGGAAATATTAACGTCCCTTAATGTAAAAAGGGAAACATAAAGCAGTAAAGGGAAATATAGGGCAAAGAGAAGCCACTGGCGGGGCACCTGCCGACGTTTTATGGGAAGCATCACTTGCCCAATGTTACGCCTGGCAGGCGAAGGTGGCCGAAAGCAGTAACTTACGCCTCGCGCCGATAAATCAGATCCCACACGCCGTGGCCCAACTTCTCGCCACGGGCTTCAAACTTGGTCAGTGGGCGGAAGGCGGGGCGGGGTACATAGGGCGCCGTGTCGGCATCGGCTGTGTTGGCGTAGCCGGGAGCGGCTTCCATTACCTCGGCCATCCATTCGGCATACGCTTCCCAGTCGGTCGCCATGTGGAAGGTGCCGCCGGGTTTTAAGCGTGTACGAATCAGTTCGACAAACGCGGGCTGCACAATGCGCCGCTTGTGGTGCTTTTTCTTCGGCCAAGGGTCGGGGAAAAACAGCTGCACGGTGTCGATTGAGCCTTCCGGCAGGCACTTCTCCAGTACGGCCAGCGCGTCTTCCTTGTAGATGCGCAGGTTGGTCAGGCCGCGCTTGTCCACTTCATCCAGCAGCTTGCCGACGCCCGGCGAATGTACTTCGATACCGATAAAGTCGGTGTCCGGGTGGGTTTCGGCCTGCTCGATCAGCGAGTTACCCATGCCAAAACCGATTTCAACCACGCGGGGGGCTTCCCGGCCAAATAGTGCGGTCAGGTCCTGCAGGCCGTCGTCAATCGTTAGGCCAAAGCGTGGCCATACGTCTTCAAGGCCCCGGTTCTGGGCTTGAGTCATGCGCCCAGCACGGATTACATAGCTTTTAATACCGCGACGATGCAGCGGCGCTTCAGCGCTTTCTGGCCCGGTTGAGGACTCGTCGGTACTTTTAATATCAGTCATAAGATCTCTTAACCGTTAATGCGGCCAGCAAAAGGTGATGAAGGGTCTGCCGTTTGGCGGCGCGGCATGCGCCCGGCCAGGAAAGCATCGCGTCCGGCTTCTACGGCGCTCTTCATGGCGCGCGCCATGCGTAGCGGTTCACGAGCGTGGGCAATGGCGGTATTCAACAGCACGCCATCGCAACCCAGCTCCATGGCCATGGCCGCGTCGGACGCCGTACCGATACCGGCATCCACCAGCACCGGTACGCTGCTTTGTTCCACAATCAGGCGTACGTTGTGCGGGTTCTGAATGCCGTGGCCTGAACCAATCAGCGAGCCCAGCGGCATGATGGCGCAGCAACCCATGGCTTCAAGTTCGCGTGCCACAATGGGGTCGTCGCTGGTGTACACCATGACGTCAAAGCCATCGGCCAACAGCGTCTCGGCGGCTTTCAGGGTTTCGACCACATTGGGGTAAAGCGTGGTCTCATCGCCCAGTACTTCCAGTTTGACCAACTTGTGGCCATCCAGCAGTTCGCGGGCCAAGCGACAAGTGCGTACGGCGTCTTTGGCGGTGTAGCAGCCTGCCGTGTTAGGCAGCAGGGTATAGCGCGACGGTGAAATCACGTCGAGCAGGTTGGGTCCGGCTTCCTGGCCCAGGTTGGTACGGCGTACGGCAAAGGTCACAATCTCGGCGCCACTTTCGGCAATCGCCGCACCGGTCTCGTCGAAGTCTTTATATTTGCCGGTGCCGACCAGCAGGCGAGAACTAAAATTACGTCCGGCGATAGTAAACGGCGCATCGTTTTGAAGTGTCATAGCGAATCCTGGTTAAAGCGCAAGAAATAGGGCGTAGCCAGTGGAAGGATCATGAGAGCTGCGGGCTAGCCACCGCCAATGGCGTGCACCACTTCGACCTGGTCATCCTCGGCCAAGGGAGTGATGGCTAGCTGGCTGCGTGGCACAATCTCTTCGTTGATCTCTACCGCGACCCGCCGACCCGTAAGCGCCAATTGATCGATTAGATCCGCAGCCGTCAGGCCCGCTTCCAGCGTGTAAGGCTCGCCATTGAGTTGAATTTGCATAAGGGCGTCTCGTCTATCGAGGCATAGGGTCTATAAGAGTTAGGGCTAACCCTAGCGAAATACCAAAAAGTGCCTCTATTGTAGCGGTTTCCTGCGGCGCAAGGTATGCCGAGTCGTACGCGCGCTTATACAGGCGCGCTAACACCTTGAAAGGAGCAGTAATGCAACGTAGCGAACGAATCATTTGGTGCCTGGTAGCGCTCTCTGGAGCTATCACGGTCATGGTGGGCGCGTATGCTGCTCATGGCCTGGCCGCGCGAGTATCGGCGGAGTTGGTGCACGCTGCTGAAACCGGAGTGCGCTACCAGGCTTGGCACACACTGGCGATAATGGCGGTACTGGTCGGTCAGCGTGTGTTTGGCTTCAAGGGCTGGCAGTGGCCAGTTGCGCTGTGGGGCTTGGGCATGGTGGGTTTCTCCGGCTCGCTTTATGCCATGGCGATGGCCGGTTTGAATGCAGGCATCGGGACGCCTATTGGTGGCGTTTTACTGATTGCCGGGTGGCTGATGCTGGCGGTAGCGGTGATAAGAAGCCCTTAACAAGCCTCTAACTAAACAGCCCCTGGTAGATCCGCTGGCGCATCGATATCACGCAAGATGCCCGCATCCGCGACCGGGCATTCCCGCAGGCGTGAGGCGTGCTGCTGGATCACACCCTTGGCACCGTCACTGCCGCTTAGCCTCTCAAGCGCGGGCCACATTGTCCGTCCGAAAATCACCGGGTGCCCCTGCTGGCCTTCAAAGCAGGGTCGCACGATGGTGTCTCGGCAGGCCAAGCGCTGCAGGGTCAGCAGCGTTTTTGGATCAACATAGGGCATATCGCCGAGCAGAATCGCTACTGCGTCAATGCCATCCAGGCCGGGGTCACGGTCCAGTGCGCCTATCGCTTCAGCCAGGCTTGCCCCCAGGCCAAGGTGCGCCTGGTGAACGCGCACCAGCGGCATGTCTTTGGGAAGGCCTAATAACGCCGGATCGTCCTCTTCACGTACGGCCACGCGCAGGTGGATAAATGCTTTTTGGACGTTGGCGACCGAGGCGGCCAGCAGCGTTTGGCCATCCGGCAGAAGCGCACAGCGTTTATCGTCGGCCCCGAAGCGGCGAGAGTAACCCGCAGCCATCAGAAGAGCCACGACGCGGTTAGAGTTCATCAAGCGTTTTTCCATGCTGAACGCGCACAATATCCGCCATGACGGCCAAGGCAATTTCGGCGGGGGTCTTGCTGCCCAGCGCCAGGCCAATCGGCATGTGGATGCGCTCGACCTGTACGTCTGTCAGCCTGCCGGAGCGGGTAAGCCGCTCGGCCCGTGCCGCCGAAGAGCGCCGTGAACCCATCACGCCAATATAGAAGGCGGGCGTATGCACGGCTTCCATCATGGCGAGATCATCAATGCGTGGGTCGTGAGTAAGCGCCACAATGGCCGTAGCGCCATGGCAGTTGCCAGAGGCAATGTACTGCGAAGGCAGCAGCGCCTTCACATCCACGCCGGGTACGCCAAAATTTCGGCAAGCCGTCTCGTCCGGATCGCAGACGATCACTTCAAACCCCAGTGTGACGGCAAAGCTGGCGCAGGGCGTTGAAATCGCTGAGATCCCCGCGATGATCAGCCGCCGGGCAGGAGCAAGGCGCATCTGAACGATGTCTTGCTCAACGTCCTTTACCACACGGGGACCTAATCCCGTCTCGGCAGAAAAGTAGCGCTCCCCGCTGGATAAATGCACGTTGCGCAGCACGCGTTCTTGGCCCTGAAGTGCTGCGAGCAGCGTGGTCAGGTGTCCAAACGTGTCTGGTGTGGCGGGCAGGCGCTCAATAAGCACTTCGAGCATGCCGCCGCAGGGCAGGGAGATGTTCGTTCCTTGATCCGCTTCGGGGTCGCCATAGCGCACCAGCGTAATGGGGCGATCAAACGCGCGCTCACTCAGGCGCTGGATAAAGTTCTCCTCCACACAGCCCCCGGATAGCGAGCCGATATGTTGGCCATCTTGCCTGACCGCCATCCACGAGCCGGGCGCGCGGGGCGATGAGCCAAACGTGGCCAGCACGGTACATAGCCACACCGTTTCGCCTTCCTCGCACCATGCGTGTGCTTGCTCAATAACCTGCAAATCCAAGTGTTGCATTCAAACGCTTCCAATAGTGGGCAAACGGCATCCATGCCAGCCGTGCGAGTGCAATCCAATCACTGTGCATATTAGCCTAGCGCAACGACGCAATCAGGGCAGAGGATTGGGCCTCCTACCACGATTATGACTATGCTGAAGTCTTTGTGGCATTCAATACGCCATGGCAATGCACAAGGAGGGCATGTTCATGAACTCTTCTAATAATGTCGAAAGACGATCCAAGGCCGTAGCTACCGATAGCACCATCGTATCCCTTACCGTTAATGGCAAACACCATACGCTGACGCTGGATAACCGCACTACGCTGCTGGATGCCCTGCGTGAGGATTTGAAGCTCACCGGCAGCAAAAAAGGCTGTGATCTGGGGCAGTGTGGTGCCTGTACGGTGTCCGTTAACGGCGAGCGCATCAACGCTTGCCTGTCGCTTGCGGTAATGCACGAAGGCGATGAGATAGTCACTATTGAAGGAAAAGCCGACGCCGAACAGCTTGATCCCATGCAGCAGGCGTTTGTTGAGCATGACGCTTTCCAGTGCGGCTATTGCACCCCGGGGCAGATTTGTTCGGCAAGCGCCGTGCTGGAAGAAATTCGTGCAGGCATTCCCAGTCACGTGACGCAAGACCTCACCGCTCCCATCGAGATAACGGATAGCGAAATTCGCGAGCGGATGTCGGGCAATCTTTGTCGCTGCGGTGCTTACGCCAATATTTTAGACGCTATTCATCAGGCAGCGGAGGAGGGCGCATGAAATCCTTCTCTTATGAACGCGTAAGTGACCCCGCCCAAGCCGCCGCTCGTGCTGCACACGTGCCGGGCGCCAGGTTTATTGCTGGCGGCACTAACCTGCTTGACCTGATGAAGCATGAGATTGAAACCCCGGCGCATTTGATTGATGTCACCCACACCGACTTAAACGACATTACGCCCACCCGCGACGGCGGTTTGCGCATCGGGGCGATAGTGCGCAATAACGCGCTGGCGGCTGATGCAAGAATACGCCGCGACTACAGCGTGCTAACCCGGGCGCTGGTCTCGGGTGCCTCAGGCCAGTTGCGCAACAAAGCGACGACCGGCGGCAATCTTCTACAGCGTACCCGCTGCCCGTATTTTTACGATACCGGCATGCCCTGCAATAAACGTAAGCCCGGGGCAGGCTGCGCCGCCCTTGGCGATGGCGCCGTTACGCGCCAGCTGGGTGTCATCGGCACCTCAGACGCGTGCATTGCCACGCACCCTTCCGATATGGCCGTTGCGCTGCGTGCGCTGGACGCTGATGTCGAAACGGTAACCCCTAATGGCGAAACCCGGCGCCTGACGTTGGATGAGTTTTATCGCCTGCCCGGTGACACTCCTCATGTGGAAAATGCGCTGGAACCGGGCGAGATGATTACCGCCGTGCTACTCCCCCCGCCGGTGGAAAGCCGCCAAGCGTATTACAAGGTACGCGACCGCGCCTCCTATGCGTTTGCACTGGTGTCCGTTGCGCTTATGCAGAAGCCTGACGGCACCGGACGTATCACGCTGGGCGGGGTAGCCCCTAGGCCCTGGCAGCGCGATGAGGCCGATGCAGTCTTACCGGAAGGGGCGCAAGCGGTCATGGCGCGGCTACTGGATGGCGCACGCCCGACGCAAGACAACGCCTTCAAGGTAACGCTGGCTGAACGAACGCTTGCCGCGCTGCTGGCGCAGGAGTAACCCATGGATTTCAATCAAGCGACAGACGACAACCTGTTTGATCACGCGCGTATCATCGGCAAACCCCATACGCGAATCGATGGGATCCTTAAGGTAACCGGCCAGGCGCCCTACGCCTATGAGCGCCATGACGTGGTGGCCAATCAGCTGGTGGGTTACCCCTTGTGTGCCACCATCGCCAACGGCCGCGTGACATATATGGATGCCTCTGCGGCGCGTGCTGCCCCCGGCGTAGTAGACGTGGTCACCACCTTGGACATTGAGCCGCTGGAGCGCGCGGATAGCAATGTCGCCCGGCTGTTTGGCGGTGACACCATCCAGCATTATCACCAAGCGATTGCCGTGGTGGTGGCAGAAACGCTGGAGCAGGCACGTGGCGCGGCTTCCCTGATTGAGGTGCGCTATGAAGAAACGCCCGGCGTGTTTGATCTTGAAAGCGCCTGGGAGCGGCTTCAGAACACCGGCGAGCCGGAGGCCGAGGTAGGCGATGTGGAGGCCACCTTTCAAGGCGCGGTGGTGACCCTTGACGAAGTCTACCGTACTGCTTCCCAGAGCCACGCCATGATGGAGCCGCACGCGTCTATCGTCGACTGGTCCGATGGCGGCCAGATGACGGTGTGGACCTCGAACCAGATGATCGAGTGGACGCGTAAGGCGCTGGCGACCACCCTCAGTATCGACCCCGACACCATCCGGCTGGAGAGCCCCTTCGTGGGAGGTGGCTTTGGCGGTAAGTTGTGGCTGCGGGCGGATACGGTGCTTGCCGCGCTGGGTTCACGGGCGGTGGGCCGCCCGGTCAAGCTCGCCTTGCCACGCCAACTGATGTTCAACAACACCACCCATCGCTCGGCGACTATCCAGCGACTTCGTATTGCCGCTGACGCCGAGGGCCATATCACCGCTTTTGACCACTCGGCAGTCTCGCATACGCTACCCGGCGGCAGCGGTGAAGACCCGGTCAATCAGACTCGCCATTTCTATGCCGGTGAACATCGCCGCGTGGCTCATCAGCCTATCGATATGGGGCTTCCCGAATCGGCGGATATGCGTGCGCCTGGCGAGGCCTCAGGCTTGGCCGCGCTGGAAATCGCCATGGATGAAATGGCTGAAAAGCTGGGTATGGACCCGGTCGAATTCCGTATTCTTAACGATACCCAGGTCGACCCCGAAGATTCCTCTAAGCCCTTTAGCGAACGTCACTTTGTCGAGTGCTTACGCCAGGGCGCCGAGAAGTTTGGTTGGGCTGAGCGTAGCCAAACGCCGGGTAAAAAGCGCCAAGGCCAGTGGCTGATTGGCTATGGCGTGGCGGGTGCCTACCGCGGGGCGCCGACTCTGAAATCCGGCGCACGCGTGCGCCTGCGGAGCGGGCGGTTGGTGGTAGAAACCGATATGACCGATATCGGCACGGGTTCCTATACCATCATTGCCCAGACCGCTGCAGAAACCATGGGGCTAGAAATCGATGCAGTAGAGGTTCGCTTGGGTAACAGCGCCTACCCGACATCCTCAGGTTCGGGCGGGCAGTTTGGCGCGGCAAGCTCGACGGCTGGGGTGTATGCCGCCTGTGTTGCGCTTCAATCTGAAATAGCCAAGCGGCTGGAGATAGACGCACCGCGTTTTGAAAATGGCCGCGTGCTGGCAGATAACACCGTCCTGGCGCTAGCGGATGTCGCGGCAGGTGAAGAGCTGGTGGCCGAAGATTCGATCAATTTTGGCGACTTTAAAGACAAGATGCAGATTGCCACCTTCGCTGCGCACTTTGTGGAGGTGGCCGTGCACGCCCATACCGGCGAAACGCGCATTCGGCGCATGCTCTCGGTATGCGATGCGGGGCGTATCCTCAACCCGACCACGGCGCGCAGCCAGGTACTGGGAGGCATGACCATGGGGGCAGGCGCAGCCTTGATGGAAGGCATGAGTCCTGACCTGGAGCGCGGCTTCTTTGTGAACCACGACCTTGCAGGATATGAAGTGGCGGTCCACGCCGATATTCCCGAGCAGGAGGTGATTTTCCTGGATACCACCGATGCTGCATCCTCTCCCTTGAAAGCCAAAGGCGTGGGCGAGCTAGGCATCTGCGGCGTGGCGGCGGCCGTCGCTAACGCGATGTATAACGCGACGGGAGTGCGGGTGCGCGAGTATCCGATGACGCTGGACCGTATGCTTGATCAGCTACCCGCCACGTAACACGCGTAAGTCACGCTTGCGCTAAAAAGGCCCGGGTCAGGCGATTGATACCGGGCCTTTTTTACGGTTTATCTTTCACTGTTTACCTTTAAGCCGCCCGGTGCTTTTACGCACGATCAAGTGACTGCTTAGCGTTTGATGCCGAATGGGCTGCTCGCCGCGCAAAAGGTGGAGCAGCAACTGCATGGCCTGCTGGCCGATTTCATTGCGCGGCTGGCTAATGGTCGTCAGTTCCGGGTCGCAGTATTCACTCAGGCCGATATTATCGAAGCCGACAACCGACAGCTGGTCGGGCACGCTAATACCCAACTGGCGGGCGGCTTTCAGCACGCCAACCGCCATTTCGTCACTATGACAAAAAATTGCGGTAGGGCGGCGCGTTTTCCCCTCCAGCAGTGCTAGCCCCTGCTGATACCCGGAGCGAAAGCCAAAGTTACCCTCTGCAATACGCGCTTCATTGCTCAATTGATGGGCCGCGAGCGTATCGCGGTAGCCGCGGTTTCTCTCCTCGCAAATAGGGTTGTTCGCCGGGCCGGAAAGCGTGGCAATACGTCGGTGGCCGAGCGACACCAGGTAATCAATCGCCTGACAGCTGGCTTGATGGTTGTCGATAGCAATTAACGGCAGGTCGATATCGCTAAAAAATTCACACGCCATGACCAACGGAAAGTCCGCTTGATTATCCGCTTGCTTGACCAGCGCTTTGGGAATCTCGGAGGTCAACAGCACAATACCATCGGCCTGGTTGGTGGAAAGCAGCCGAAAGTAGGCCTCAGCACGCGCAGGGTCGTGTTCGCAGTCGCCAATCAGTATCTGATAACCCGCCTGATGGGCAACATCCTCCATGCCGCTAATAATCTCGGAGAAGAACGGATTCGAAATATCCGGCAAGAGCGCCACGATGGTTTTGGACTCCGCGCGGCGCAAGTTGCGTGCGGCAATGTTGGGCGAATAGCCCACCTGAGCAATTGCCTGATTCACCCGCTTGCGAGTGGCATCGCTGACTTTTTCAGGCGTTGCCAGGGCGCGTGATACGGTCGCTGTCGAACAGCCCGCCGCTTTCGCCACGTCTTTAATCGTCGGCACGCTATGCGGCTGTTTGCTCGTTACCTGGGTGTTAAGCATTGAACGATGGTCCTGAAAAAACGCGCCTGAAAGTGGGCGGTTAAAGACAGTGTTGGCGCACTACTAACTAGAATGTAAATGTTTACATCCAAATTCTAGCAGTGTTAACCACAATATATAAACGCATCCTTACTATTAGCGCGTTAATTATGCGGCTATTTATTCCCTCTTTTTATTTATTCTTTAGTCTAAAATATAAGCGCTTACCGAGAGGTTTAAGATTTAAAGCCCTTTTACAGCAGTGCGTTATCCATTTTATATCCCCCTTTTTGACGCGCTTGACCGATGTGCGTTGCTCTGCTGAAATGTAATCCATTACATTGTGTCTTTCAGCACTGATTGCTGACGCCAAAACAACAAAACAAATGAGGTCGATGATGAAGACCCTTAAAGGGCCCGCGCTCTTTCTAGCCCAGTACATTGGTGACGAGCCGCCTTTCGATAGCCTGGAAAATATTGCTCGCTGGGCATCGGAGCTGGGCTTTAAAGCGCTGCAAATGCCCACGCTGGATAAGCGGTTTTTTGATCTTGAACGAGCGGCAGAAAGCCAGGTGTATTGCCAGGAAGTCCAAGCGCTTCTAGCGCAATATGACTTGGAAATTTGCGAGCTTTCGACGCATTTGCAGGGCCAATTGGTGGCCGTGCATCCGGTTTATGACAGCCTGTTTGATGGCTTCGCCCCGCCTGAACTGCACGGCGACCCGGTCGCGCGCCAAGCCTGGGCTGTCGAACAGCTAAAGCTTGCTGCCCAGGCCAGCGCCAATCTGGGTTTGAAGGCCCATGCCACGTTCTCCGGCTCGCTGCTTTGGCCGTTTCTTTACCCGTGGCCGCAGCGCCCCGCAGGGCTGGTTGAAGATGGTTTTGCCGAGCTTGCCAAACGCTGGCGCCCTATTCTGGATGCCTTCGATGCGGCGGGTGTGGACTTATGTTTTGAGATACATCCCGGTGAAGACCTGCACGATGGCGCGACCTTTGAGCGTTTTCTAGCCGCCGTGGACCATCACCCGCGCTGCTGCATGCTGTATGACCCTTCGCATTTGGTGCTCCAGCAGCTTGATCACCTTGCCTTTCTGGACCGCTATCACCCCTATATCCGCATGTTTCATGTCAAAGATGCCGAGTTTCATCCCACCGCCCAGCAGGGCGTTTACGGCGGCTACACTTCTTGGGTCGAGCGGGCAGGCCGCTTTCGCTCCTTGGGCGACGGGCAGGTGGATTTCAAAGCGGTGTTCTCGAAACTGGCCCAGTACGATTTTGATGGCTGGGCAGTCATCGAGTGGGAGTGCGCGATCAAACATCCTGAGCAGGGCGCGGCGGAAGGCGTCACGTTCGTGAACGAGCACATCATTCAGGTGACCGACCGCGCGTTTGATGATTTTGCCGATGCCGGAACGGATCGCCAGGCCAACCGCACGCTGCTGGGCCTCGGTTAAATTAACGCTCAGGGATTACTTCATGACAATAATCAATAACACGCCGCGCAGACTTCGCCTCGCCATGATAGGCGGCGGCCAGGGGGCTTTTATCGGCGGTGTGCACCGTATGGCGGCGCGCCTGGACGACCGCTTTGAGCTGGTGGCCGGGGCTTTTTCATCTCAGGCCGAGCGCAACCTGGCGACCGCCAACGAGTTAGGTATTGATGAGCAGCGCTGCTATGCCGACTACGCAGCACTGTTGGCAGGCGAAGCCGCTCGCGAAGATGGCGCGCAGGTCGTGGCGATAGTCACACCTAACCACCTGCATTACCCGGCGGCGCTGGCAAGCCTGGAAGCGGGCTTTCACGTGGTGTGTGAAAAACCCATGACGCTCAGTGTTGAGGAAGCCGAGCAGCTGGCGCAGGCGGCTGAGAAAAGCGCTCGCCACTTTGTATTAATGCACAACTATGCGGGTTATCCACTGGTTCAGCATGCCCGTGAACTGATTGCCGAAGGCGCGCTGGGGCAGCTTCGCCATGTACAGGTCGAATATATTCAAGAGTGGTTAAGCGAACCCCCTGAAGCCGATAACCGCCAGGCTGCCTGGCGGTTGGACCCCGCTCAGGCGGGGGCGGCGGGCTGCCTGGGAGATATCGGCGTGCACGCATTTCAGCTGGCCCAGTTTATTAGCGGCCAGCGAGTCAGTGAAGTAAGCGCTGAGCTGGTGACCGCGGTGCCGGGGCGGGCGCTTGATGATAACGTTCAGGCGTTGTTGCGTTTCGATGGCGGCGCGCGAGGCATGCTGTGGGCAAGCCAGACGGCCGCCGGTTATGAAAACGCGTTAACCATCCGCATCATCGGCGAGAAGGCCAGCCTGCAATGGGCCCAGGAGCAGCCCAACGAGCTGTGGCTGAAACCGCTTAATGGGCCAAGCCAGCGCTTAACGCGGCGCGATGACTGGCTAAGCGCGAATATCGCTCAAGGCGTTCGCGTGCCGGGCGGGCATCCGGAAGGCTACATTGAAGCCTTTGCCAACCTGTATCAGGCGCTGGCCGATGGGTACACGTCAGGCGAGTATCCGTCTTGGTTGCCCGGCATTGAAGACGGTGTGGATGGCATGCGCTTTATTGCCGCCGCGATTACCTCACACGAGGCGGAGGGTAGCTGGACGCCGCTGCATCTGAGTAAAGCGTCAGGCGCTTCTGGGGGCGCCCCATGAGTGAGCCTATTTTAAAGCTTGAAGGGATCGGTAAAGCGTTCGGCCCCGTTCAAGTACTGAATGATATTTCCCTTTCCGTTATGCCGGGCGAAGTGCTGGGTATTCTGGGGGAAAATGGCGCCGGAAAATCCACGCTGTTAAAGATCATCAGCGGTATTTACACGCCAACGGTGGGTACGATTCACCTGAATGGCCAGATATTCAGCGCATTGGACCCGATTACGGCGCGTTCTCACGGCGTGGCGATGATCCCCCAGGAATTCAATTTAATCCCCACGCTGCGTGTCTATGAAAATGTCTTTTTGGGCCAGGAAGTACGCCGTAATGGTTTTCTTGATCACTCAGGCATGCGTAAGCGCACCCAGCAACTGCTCAGCTCGCTAGAAGTGGACTTGGACCCTGAACTTCCCATCGAGCGGCTAAGCGTTGCCCAAAAGCAGATGGTAGAAGTGGCCAGGGTGCTGGTTAACGACGCGCGTCTGCTGATTCTGGATGAACCCACCACGGTGCTGACCGACCGCGAAGTTGCAGTGCTGTTTAACGTGGTGCGCGCGCTGGTCGCCAAGGGCGTCACGATTCTGTTTATTTCTCACAAGCTAAAAGAGGTCAAAGATCTCTGTGATCGGCTGCTGATTTTACGCGACGGCCAGCAAGTAGAGCTGTGCGAGACCGCGACGCTTAATGAAGAGGACATGGCGCGCAAAATGGTCGGGCGTGAGCTGTCACAAATTTACCCTGAGAAGATCGCACAACGTGCTGATAACACGCCGCCCGCGCTGCGGGTGCGGGGCTTGAGCCTTAAAGGCAAGCTCAAGGACATCAACCTTGAAGTACGCCGTGGCGAAGTGTTGGGGCTGGCCGGGCTGGTAGGTGCGGGGCGCACCGAAATTGCTGAAACCATCATGGGGCTGCACCGCAAAGAGCAGGGCGAGATATTTATCGATGGCGAGCTTGTTGATCTTCGGTCACCCAACGAAGCCCACGCCCACGGCTTGGCGTATCTGTCGGAAGACCGCCAGGGCAAGGGGCTGATTCTCTCGTTTAACGTCATGCAGAACATTACCGCCCTTAGCCTGAAGCGCTATGTGCGCGGGTTTATCAAACATCGCGCTGAACGGCGTCAAGCTGAACATTACCAGCAGCGCTTGGCCATCAAGGCATCCAACCTCGCGGCGCCGGTGAGCCTGTTGAGCGGTGGTAACCAACAGAAGGTTTACTTCTCGAAGCTACTCGATATCGAGCCCGAGATCCTGATGCTCGATGAGCCCACCCGCGGCATCGACATCAGCGCTAAACAGCAGATTTACCGGTTGATTCGCGACTTTACCGAACAAAATAAAGCTGTTGTCGTGATCTCCTCTGAGCTTGAAGAGGTCATTGGTATTGCGGATCGGGTGTTAGTGATTCGCGAGGGACAAATAGCCGTTGAGCTTAACGGTGACGAGATCAATGAAGAACAAATAATGCTGTATGCCGCTGGCGCACGGCAGCACGCCAACCGTGAACAAGTGGGGAATCAAGATGGCTCAACCGCCTAATACCAAGACAATGGGGAGCGTTGCACGCCAAGGCCTGCGCAGGCTGCCCCTTAACGCGACGATTCTGGCCCCGCTGGTGGCGCTGATTTTGCTGTTCGTGGTGTCGTCCATCGCCAGCGAATATTTTCTTAATACGCGCAATATTTCCAACGTAATGCGCCAGGTCTCCTATACCGGCATTATCGCTATCGGCATGACCTTTGTGATTATCGCCGGCGGGATCGATCTGTCGGTGGGGTCGATGGTGGCGCTGGTGGGCGTGGTTATCCTGTATATCGTCAATAGCATTAGTGACCCCATTCAGGCGGTGCTTCTCGGCCTGTTGGCCGCTATCGCTGCGGGCGGGTTGTTAGGGCTATTCAACGGCCTGTTAGTCACCCGAGGGCGCATAGCGGCCTTTGTGGTAACGCTTGCCAGTATGTCGATTTTTCGTTCGCTGGCGCTCTACTTCACCGATGCAGCAGTGGTTTCTACCCCCAACCCGCACTTCTCAAGCGTGGGCGGCGGCTTTTTGCTGGGCATTCCGGTTCCGGTGATCGTATTCTTTGGCTTAGCGATCATCGCGCATGTGCTGCTGTTTCATACCCCTTACGGGCGGCATGTGTGCGCGGTGGGCGCTAATCCTCAGGTAGCACGCTATTCGGGCATTCGGGTTGAGCGCATTGTGCTCTCCACCTTTGTGATTGCGGGCATCTGTGTGGGTCTTTCGGCCATCATGCTGACTTCACGGCTCAACTCGGTAAGCCCGAGTGATGCAGGCTACTTTTATGAACTGGATGCTATCGCCGCCGTCGTCATCGGAGGCACGGCGCTTTCCGGTGGGCGCGGCTCGATATGGGGTACGGTCATCGGTGCGCTGATTCTAGGTATTATCAACAACATGCTTAACCTGACCGGCGTTTCCCCTTATTTACAGGGGCTGGTCAAGGGCGGCGTCATTTTGCTGGCGGTACTGCTGCAGTACAAGCGTACCTGACTTGTAAAAACGGTCTTTCCGGTCGCTATGCCCAAACAGGGCCGACGATCACACTGGGCGGGGTTGGCTCGCCCATCTACGATGTACGTTAGAAAGGGAGCAATAACAATGACACTATCACGCCTTTTCAAGACTGCCGCGCTGGCAACGGCCATAGCGAGTACGTCCAGCCTGGCGCTGGCCGACGACTACCATATTGGCGTCACCGTGCCGTCCGCTGACCATGGCTGGACCGCAGGCCTTTTATGGTGGGCACAGCAAGCCGCCGACGACCTAAGTGAGGAGTATCCGGATGTCAGTTTTACGGTACTCTCCGCTAACTCCGGCACGGCCCAGGTCTCTAACGTGGAAGATTTGATGATCCGCAACCTGGATGCGCTGGTCATTCTTCCCCACGACCCGGCAACGCTTCAGGCAGTTATTTCCGAAGCCTACGATGAAGGCATCTATACCGTTGTGGTGGACCGCGAGCTTGAAACGCCTGCGCAAAACGTCTTTATTGCGGGCGATAACCCAGGCTTAGGCGAGCACGCCGCGCGTTATATCGCTGAAGAGTTGGGCGGCGAGGGCAATATTCTGGTGCTGGAAGGCCCGCCCATCCCTATCAACAGCCAGCGTGTCGATGCCTTTAACCGGGTGATGGAAAACTATCCCGATATCAATATCCTGGCCTCTCAAACGACCAACTGGAACCCACAGCAGGCGCTTAGCGTAACGGAAGACCTGCTGGGCAGTAACCCGGAAGTGGACGCCATTTGGGCGGGTGATGATGACGTATTGATCTCGGCGCTTCAGGCGGTGGATGAAAACAACCGCGACGATATCCAACTGATTGTGGGCGGTGGCGGTTCTCAGCGCGTGATTGAAATGATCCGTAACGAGCATCCGATGGTTAAAGGCACCGTTACCTATCCGCCGAACATGATTGCCTCTGCCATGGCGGTAGCGGTACACGGCGTGAAAGGCGAGCATCTGGGCGATATGTACCACGGCGTGCCTTCACGGCTTATTCTTAACGCTGACCTGATCACCCTCGACAATGTAGAAGAGTACTACGAGCCAGAAGCCGCTTACTAAGCTACCTGGCCGCTAAACGCCCCGGGCCCTGGCTATCAAGAAGCCAGGGCCCGGGGCGTTTTTTTGCAAGCCATTCTCTACGATCGCTGCTTACCCCGTTTGTCGGCTGCTACGTAGCGGGCAAGGCATAGCTTGCGGTGACGTGCACAACTGGGCGGCGTTCATCGGCTGCGGAGAATATCTGCACTTCACCCACCGCTAAACGGCGGCCCAGCTTGATCAGTTTGGCGTGGGCGATAATGTCGTGTTCGCCTGAAGCGGCGCGCAGGAAATGGCAGTTTAAGTCGCTGGTCACCGCCATGGGTTCGGGGCCGATTTGGGCCAGAATCGCCACATACAACGCTACATCGGCAAAGCCCATCATCGTGGGGCCGCTTACTCGGGGGCCGGGGCGCAGGTGTTCATAGCCTACCGTTAAGCGCATCGTGGCACACATCTCGCCTACGCTTTCAACTCTGCCCATTCGCTGGGGAAACACCTCATCCAGAAAGTGCTCGATCTGTTCGACAGTCATGATGGCCATTGTTGTTATCCTGTTTGGTTATTTCTCCACAATCTTGCTGCTACAAGTCAGCCTTTCAAAGAGAAAGTAATAGTTAAGTGGCTAACATTGGATACAGCTGGGTCAGGTATACGTATAGCAACTCTAGTATTCAAGAAAACCAATTCTCGCTAGAAATCTTAGACGAATGGCTAGCAAGCCGAAGCTTGCCATATACATCCAAGTTGGCTAGTTTATTTCCAGCGAAATTCATCAGATGAATTAACCTTGAATAATAATATAACAAGGAGTTGCTCGTGCAATCACAGCTTGCTGAACTATCGTCTAAAGAGAATTCAGAATTAAAAAAAGAACCATTCCTCCACAAAGGCATGCGCCTGCCATTCTTGTTAATAGTTGCCTGTTTTGCGGCATGGGGATTGGCTGGAAACTTGACCGACCCGCTGGTATCGGTTTTCGGTTCAGTTTTCTCAATGAGCGCGTTTCAGTCTTCGTTGGTTCAATTTTCTTATTACGGGGCGTACTTCGCGTTAGCCATTCCAGCCGCTTGGATTAACTCGCAGCTTGGCTATAAGGGGGGGGTGCTGATCGGTCTGCTTTTGGCCGCCACAGGCGGTTTTCTTTTCTTTCCTGCCTCGATTGTAATGACCTACTCAATGTTTCTTGTCGCTTTGTTCACGCTGGCGGCGGGGCTCTCTATTTTGGAGACATCGGCAAATCCTTATGTCATGGCTATGGGGCCACGGCACAATGCGACGCGCCGGCTTAACTTTGCACAGGCCTTCAATCCTATTGGTTCTAACCTTGGCGTGTTGTTGGCTGCGATCTTTATTTTGCCCCATGTTAATCCCGCCACAGCGGTAGATCGTGCGGCACTTTCGCAACAAGAACTTGAAAGCATTCAGTCAGCCGAGCTGCAAGCTGTGATGGGCCCCTATATAACGTTGGCGTTGCTCTACATTGTTATTGCTATCGCCATCGCTATGGTGCGTGTTCCGGCGCATACGGCTTTGATGTCAGACCGCAAAGCAGACGCTGTGAAGCTGCCTGGTAGCCGCCTGGGGCGGTTGTTGAAAAATCGCCGCTACTCATTTGGTGTTGTCGCCCAGTTCTTTAATGTTGCTGCTCAGACATGTGCCTGGACGTTTACGCTCCACTACATTACTGAAAACCTGGGCGTTAGCAATGCCGTCGCAGGGTACTGGCTTCAGGCATCTCTGTTGGTCTTTTTGTTCTCCCGCTTCCTTATGGTGGGTTTAATGGGGCGCTTTGATCCACGTAAGTTAATGACGCTTATGTGTGTGCTGGGCGTAGGGCTGTCCCTGCTTGCTGTAATAAGTGGTGGCATAGTTGGATCAGTCGCCATCGTTATGCTGAGTGCCTGTATTTCACTTCTATTTCCCACTATCTATGGCATCGCGCTCACTGGGCTTGGTCAGGACACCAAGTATGGTGCTGCGGGGCTGGTTATGGCGATTGTTGGAGGCGCACTTATTCCTCCGTTACAGGGATGGGTAATCGATATGACATCGGCTCGAATCAGTTACCTGGTAGTGATGGGGTGTTTCATGGTGATCGTTGGATACGGCATGTATGTGCTGCGTAATCCTGCGCCGGAGTCAGCCAATGCTGAAGATCTAGCCTAGTGCTTATCGCTGGGGATCAGTCTTCCAGATTAACGGCAACCTGAGCCAGATGAGTGTGCATGGCAGCATGCGCCGAAATGGGGTCGCCAGCGGCAATCGCATTCAGTACTGCCAGATGTTCATGGTGTGTAGTGTCCAGGCGGCCCCCGCGGTAAATGGACTGCCATATCCTCATTCTTAGCGTTGGGCGAGACAGTGCTTCTAAAAGAGCGATAAGGATGGGGTTTCGGGAGATCCTTGCCACCGTGAGATGAAACTCCAGGTCTACCGCCATGGCCGCTTCGTGATCTTTAGCTCGAATGGCAGGTTCCGCCGTTTTGAGCAGGTGTTTGAGTTGCTCAATATCTTCCGGTGTTCTTCGCGAAGCCGCGGTAGCAGCAGACTCAACTTCAAGTGCTTGGCGCACAGCGTGCAGGTCAAGTGAGGATTTGTCGCCCTGAATGCTGGCCCAAAAAACCAGCGGCTTAAGAAGTAAATGAGGATCAAGCGTTGTAACGGTAGTGCCGGAGCCTTGCCTTGTTTCCAGGATGCCCATGGCAACCAGTGCGCGTACACCTTCTCGAAGAGAGCTGCGAGATACATGGAAACGCTCGGCAAGTAGGGGTTCTACAGGGAGCCTGTCACCAGGCTTGATCTCTCTCGAAGTGATCATGTCCTGGATGCCTTGAACAACCACTTCGTTTTGTGATGGGCGGCGTACGGCGTTGTCTGCGAGGTTGTCTTCACTCATGCGCTTTCCTGGGTTATTGCGGTGAATTAAGAAAGTTTGAAGCTAGCGTAAGAATTAAGCCAGAGTTAAATACATCATATGAATTCGGGGTTAAAAGATGACTGCTATTACTGCCATTGACCTTATCGATCTGCGATTTCCTACGTCAGACAGTAGCGATGGATCTGATGCTGTTAATAAGGATGCAGATTACTCCGCCGCTTATCTCCGGCTTATAACGGATGATGATGCGCTCTATGGATGCGGGTTTACTTTTACCATAGGGCGTGGAAATGATATCTGCCTTCAAGCGGTTAACGCATTAGCCTCTCGCTTTGTCGGACGTGATGTGGCTGAGTTATGCGATAAGCCTGGGCAAGCCTACCGTGAACTTGCAGAGGACTCTCAGCTTCGTTGGCTCGGGCCAGATAAAGGGGTCGTTCACTTGGCTCGTGCCGCTGTGATGAATGCGGTATGGGATCTTGCAGCACGCCGAGCAGGGCTGCCGCTCTGGCAATATATCTGTGAAATGGAACCGGCTGATCTCGTCAATCAACTCGACTTGAGCTACCTCTCTGATGTGCTGACGGCCGATGAAGCCGTCGCTATGCTGGAAGAGCAGCGCCAATATCGTGAAGAACGAATTTCTGATCTCAAGGGTCATGGGTTTCAGTGCTATACAACATCCGCCGGGTGGCTGGGGTATTCGGATGAAAAGCTTGAAAGGCTCTGCCGCGAAGCGATTGAGGAGGGCTATCAGCATATTAAGCTTAAGGTCGGTGCAAACCCTGAAGACGATGAGCGTCGGCTTGGTATCGCTCGTTCGGTAATTGGTTCGGACAGATCGCTAATGATCGATGCCAACCAGATTTGGGATGTGCCAGAAGCTATCCAGAGAGTGCGAGAGCTAGCCCATCACAATCTGCTATGGATTGAAGAGCCCACTAGCCCTGATGATGTTTTAGGCCACCGCGCTATTGCCGATGGTGTTCGCGACGAGGGCATTGGCATCGCGACCGGTGAGCATGGTATGAACCGTGTACTGTTCAAACAGTTACTGCAAGCCAACGCTGTAGATTTTGTTCAGATCGATTCCTGTCGACTCGCCAGTATCAACGAAATTATTCCTGTCTTACTCATGGCTAAAAAATTCGCGAAACCCGTGTGCCCTCATGCTGGTGGTGTCGGGCTTTGTGAGCTTGTTAGCCACTTGGTGATGATTGATTACGTCGCGGTCTCAGGCCCGATGGAGGGACGTGTTGCCGAATACGTGGATCACCTTCACGAACATTTCGTTGACCCTTGCAGAGTTAAAGACGGGGCTTACTTGCTGCCAGCAGCTCCTGGCTACTCTGCGGAAATAAAAGCGGAGTCGCTGGCGAGTTGGGCTTGGCCGAATGGTGCTGAGTGGAAGAAGCGCCGAGACGGAGCCGCCGTATGATTAAAGGACGCGTTCTGCATCCGGCGTTGCTTTCTGGTCTAGCCGAGGCAGGCCATGGAGCGCAGATTCTCATTGCTGATGCGCTTTATCCGCATTCAACGGGGGCGCCGTCTACTGCCCCAAGAGTCCACTTGAACCTCTGTGCAGGAATGATTCCGGCTGCCGACGTTTTAAAGGCGGTGGCAGAGACGATTTATGTGGAGTCTGCGATTTATATGCAAACGGCCGAAGGCGGTGCCTCTGAAGCTGTTAAGGAATTTCAGCAGTTGCTGGCTTCGCATGTTCATCGTGGCGGAGAAGACATCATATGGTCGAGTTTGGCGCGGATGGAATTTTATGCGGCTTGTCGTGAGCCCGACGTATGTCTTCTCGTTGCTACCGGTGAAACACGCCCATATTCGAATCTCTTGCTGACGGTCGGCGTGCCATGATTATCGATACACACCTTCACATCTGGGATACGTCAACTGTCCATGTTTCGTGGCTTGCTCAAGCAGGATTGCCATCCAAATCAGCCATTCCCGAGCGGGTTGAAAAACGCCAATACATTCTCGTTGAAGCCGATGCCGATGACCCAGTCAAGGAAGCTGATTGGCTCGCTGATATAGCAGAGAAGGACTCGCGGGTTTACGGCATCGTGGCCGGTGTGGCGCTCGAGGCACATGACGCTGCTGAAAGACTGGAAAGAGTTACAACGCTACCCAAGTTGGTTGGTGTGCGTAGGCTTCTACAGGATCGTAACCTCTTCAACTCGCCTTATCTCTTACAGGGAATGAAAAGACTTGCAGACAACGGCATTCCGTTTGATGCCTGCGTTAGAGCCGGGGAATTACCTGCACTCACCCAACTGCTTTCGCAAGTGCCTGAGCTTACTGTGGTGCTGGACCATATGGGAAAGCCTGAGGTTGGTAATAAACAGGCCATGTTCAATTGGCACCGAGACTTGGCATGTCTTGCGGAGCTACCCAACGTACATTGCAAGCTCTCCGGATTACCTGCGGAATGCCAAGGGTCTATAGCGCTGGAAGATGTTACGGCTGGCGTGGTGGGGGCCGCCGTTGAGCTTTTCGGCCCTCAGCGTTGCCTACTCGGCAGTGACTATCCCGTTAGCCTGGATACCTACGATTGGTGCTTGCGAGTATTAGAACTCTTGCCTGCTGAACACCGTGCGGCAATTGCCCACGAGAACGCCCTTCGTATCTACTCAAGGAGACCAAGTCAATGACCACATCTTCTCGTTTACCTAATAAGCTCAACACCGCTTTTAGTGAGTTGGGGTTCGGTACGGCGCAATTTGGAAACATGGGAAAAAAGGTGGCAGAGCAGGCGTGCATCGATGCCGTGGAGGCCGCATGGGAGGGCGGACTAAGGTTCTTCGACACCGCCCCACATTATGGTTTAGGGCTTTCCGAAGAGCGGATTGGTAGAGCGCTTAGTGGGCAGTCGCGCAAAGATTACGTTATTTCCACCAAGGTGGGAAGACTGCTAAGAGAGAACCCAATGCCGCAGGGTTCTGATCATCAAAATGGTTTTCTTGTCCCCGATAATCTAACGCGCCTTCGTGACTACACAGCCGATGGGGTACAGCGCAGCCTTGAAGAGTCGTTGGGGCGGCTGAAACTCGACGCTGTCGACATTCTCTGGATTCATGACCCTGAAGAGCCGACTGACCGCTTCGACGAAGCGATCAGCGGTGCGGTACCCATGCTGAACCGACTTCGCAGCGAAGGGGTTATTTCAGCGTGGGGTATTGGTTCTAAAGACGCCACTATGCTGCGCCGTTTCGTGGATCATTCCGATCCCGATTTAGTCATGCTTGCCGGTAGGTATACCTTGCTTGAGCAGGAGCAAGTGGGGTTGATGTCAGCCTGTCAGGCGAAAGGAGTGGGCGTTATTGCCGTTGGGATTTTCAACTCTGGATTACTTGCGCGCGAAGAGCCGTCCGAGGACGCGTGGTACGAGTACGGCCCCGCACCAAAGTGGGCGCTGGATCGGACGCGGCAGATTGCTGCGGTGGCGCGCGATCATGGAGTGAGCCTTCCAGAGGCCGCGCTGCACTTTCCCAAGCGGCATCCTGCTGTTGTGAATGTTATGGCCGGTATGCGTTCGGTTGCGCAAGTTGAGAAGAATCTTGCGCTAGCGTCATCCGAAATACCCGAAGCATTCTGGAATGATCTGCGGGCCCAGGGTCTGCTAAAGGAGGAAGTATGAAGCTGTTACGCCGTGGTGAACTTGGATATGAAACGCCGCTTGTTGAGATTGATGGAGTGTTGTACGACGCTTCGCCGGTAGGTGATTTTGGCCCCGAATTCTGGGCCTCTGGTGGGGTGCGGAAACTTAGTGAATTGGTTGAAAAAGGTCGTCTTACCGCTGTTAATATCGACGATAATATTCGCTATGGCTCCCCCGTGGCTACCACTTCAGCGGTGATCTGTATCGGTCAGAATTACGCCGCCCATGCGGCTGAGTCCGGTGCGGAGCCGCCGAAGAGCCCTATCGTTTTTCTCAAAACGCCCAATACCATTGCGGGCCCAAATGACACCGTTACCATTGCTCGTGGCTCCCTGAAGACTGACTGGGAGGTTGAGCTGGGTATCATTATCGGTAGCACGGCCGCCTACTGTGATTCTTTGGAAGATGCGGCGCAGCATATCGGCGGCTATGTATTAGCTAACGACCTCTCCGAGCGAGCGTTCCAGCTAGAAATTTCAGGAGGTCAGTGGAGTAAGGGTAAATGCAGCCCCGGCTATATGCCATTAGGACCTTGGATCGTAACGGCAGATGAATTTAATCCAGCGGATGTGAGATTGCGCTCTTGGGTTAATGGAGAGTCTCGGCAAGATTCCCGTACAGCCGACATGATATTTAGCTGTGCCGAGATCGTGCGCGATCTTTCCCAGTACATGCAACTTGAGCCAGGCGATGTGATCTCGACAGGAACGCCTCAGGGAGTCGCTGTATCTGGACGCTTTGCGTATCTGAAATCAGGCGATGTCGTTGACGTCGAGATTGAAGGATTGGGTCGTCAACGCCAAACCTATCGAGCTTGGGAGGAGTGAGTTATGTCTGCACGCTTTGAAGGTTTGGTGGCCCTTGTGACCGGTGGCGCCTCAGGGATTGGCGCAGCGATCGCCGATCTTTTGGCTAAAGAAGGAGCCAGTGTTGCCGTTCTTGATATTGTCGATTCAGGAAATCAGCACTATTGGCAAGAGTGTAACGTTGCAGATAGTACCTCAGTGAACCGTGCCGTTCAGGCGACTGTTGATAAGTTTGGGCGCTTGGATATTGTAGTCAATAACGCTGGCATTGGGGCCCAAGGGAGTGTCGCTGATAACTCAGACAAAGAGTGGACTCAATCATGGGAGATCAATGTTGCTGGGATGGCGCGTGTGTCCCGAGCGGCACTGCCTCATCTAAGAAAGTCAGCGTCTGCATCGATTACGAATATGGCCTCTATCGCCTCTAATGTGGGTTTGCCGCAAAGAGCGTTATATTCCGCCACCAAAGGGGCTGTACTCGCATTGACCCGAGCGATGGCTGCTGATCATGTGCGTGAGGGCATTCGGGTGAATTGTGTGGCCCCAGGAACTGCTGATACTCCATGGGTTGGGCGGCTCCTGCAACAGGCTGATGATCCAGCGGCGGAACGTACAGCGCTAGAGGCACGCCAGCCTCATGGCCGACTTGTTAGCGCAGAGGAAGTAGCCCAAGCGGTAGCCTATTTGGCAGACCCTGCCAATCGCTCCTCAGTGGGCGTGTGTCTTCCCGTCGATGGTGGGATGGAGTCACTGAGGTTGAGGCCACAGTAAACGATAACGGGCCCTGCCTTTTTCGCAAAGGCTACCGTAGTCGATTTCTACTAAAAGCCCCTCAAGGTGCAGTCATTTCGCACCTTAAGGGGCTGTTTAATAAGCGCTATCAAGATAGGCGTTTACTTCGCTTTATGCACCTGGCGCCATTCGTGAAGCAGCGGCTCGGTGTAGCCCGACGGCTGTACGCGGCCTTTGAAGATCAAGTCCGATGCTGCCTTGAACGCGGTGGAGTCCTCAAAGTGACTGCTCATCGCGGTGTAAGTGGGATCGCCTGCGTTTTGCTCATCGACCACTTTCGCCATGCGCTTGAGGGTTTCTTCAACGCGCGGCGCATCGACAATGCCGTGATGCAGCCAGTTGGCAATATGCTGGCTGGAGATGCGTAGCGTGGCGCGGTCTTCCATCAGGCCTACATCGTGAATATCCGGCACTTTGGAGCAGCCCACGCCGTGCTCTACCCAGCGCACCACGTAACCCAGAATGCCTTGGCAGTTGTTATCCAACTCTTGCTGAATCTCGTCATCTGACCAGTTGGGGTTTTCCGCCACTGGGACGCTGAGTAAGTCGTCGAGGAAGTCGGGCTCGCCCAGTGCTTCAAGCTCGCGCTGAACGTCGGTGACATTCACCTGATGATAGTGCAACGCATGTAGGGTAGCGGCCGTGGGCGAAGGTACCCAAGCGGTGTTGGCACCGGCTTTAGGATGGCCGATTTTCTGTTCCAGCATGTTGTGCATTAAATCGGGCATGGCCCACATGCCTTTACCGATCTGGGCGCGACCGCGTAGACCGCAAGCAAGACCCACCTGTACGTTGCTCTTCTCGTAGGCGGTAATCCACGCGGCGGATTTCATATCGCCCTTGCGGACCATGGGGCCTGCTTCCATGGCGGTGTGCATCTCATCGCCGGTGCGGTCCAGGAAGCCGGTGTTGATGAACGCCACGCGTGAAGAGGCCTCGGCAATACACGCCTTGAGGTTGACCGTGGTGCGGCGCTCTTCGTCCATGATGCCCATCTTTAGGGTGTCCCGGCTCATGCCAAGGATATCTTCTACGCGGCCAAACAGTTCGTTGGCAAATGCTGCCTCGGCAGGGCCGTGCATCTTCGGCTTGACGATATACACCGAGCCGGTACGCGAGTTGCGTGGCTGGTCGGCATCTTTTTTAAGATCGTGCAGGGCAAGCAGCGAGGTCACCACAGCATCGAGAATACCCTCTGGAAGCTCGTTGCCCTCCTCATCCAGAATCGCTGGCGTGGTCATCAAGTGGCCCACGTTACGCACAAACATCAGCGAACGGCCGGGTAGGGTCACCTTGCCGCCTTCGGTGGTGTTCCAGGTGCGGTCAGCGTGCAGCTTACGGGTGAAGGTTTTACCGCCCTTGTCGATGTTCTCTTCCAGATCGCCCTTCATCAGGCCGAGCCAGTTGCTATAAACGCCTACCTTGTCTTCAGCATCCACGGCGGCCACGGAGTCTTCGCAGTCCATAATGGTGGTGAGCGCGGCTTCAACGACGACGTCTTTTACGCCCGCCGGGTCGGTTTTGCCAATGGCGTGACTGGCATCGATCTGGATTTCCAGGTGCAGGCCATTATTGGTTAGCAGAATCGTCTCAGGAGCGGACGTTTCACCGGTAAAGCCAATCAGCTTGCCGGAATCTTTTAGGCCAGTTTCCCGGCCGCCTTCCAGCGTAACGACCAAATGGCCGTCACGAATTGTGTAGTTAACCGCGTCGCGGTGGGAGCCTGTGGCCAGCGGCGCGGCACGGTCCAGAACGCCTCGCGCATAGGCAATGACTTTAGCGCCGCGCTTGGGGTTAAAGCTTGTGCCTTTTTCCGCGCCGTCTTCCTCGGAAATAGCGTCGGTGCCATAGAGCGCGTCATAAAGACTGCCCCAGCGCGCATTCGCCGCATTCAGGGCGTAGCGGGCGTTACTTACCGGCACCACCAACTGTGGACCTGCCTGTATGGCAACTTCGCGGTCGACATTGGCGGTGGTCGCCTTTACGTTGGAAGGCAGGTCGGCCAGGTAGCCGATCTCTTTCAAAAAGGCCCGGTAGGCTGGCATGTCGCTAACGGGGCCGGGGTTCTCACGATGCCATGCATCAATTTTTTCTTGCAGCGCATTACGCTCTGCTAGCAATTGTTTATTTTTTGGGGTCAGATCATGGAACAGGGCATCGACACCGGCCCAGAAGGCGCTTTCATCAACGCCCGTGCCAGGTAGTGCCTGCTCGTTAATAAAGCGGTCCAGCTCGGTGGCCACCTGCAATCGGTGGCGCGTGATACGCTCGCTCATGGGGTTTCTCCTGTGAAGGTGCCCGTGGGTGGTGAATGGCCACGGCCAGAGTAAAATAAGCGCAAAATACATTTATGGAAAATACTTCCACAACTGTGCAGGCATGTAAACAGCGTAGACGTTAAAGCGGCACAATGCTCGACCAAATGATAAGAAAGCAGGGCGCTCATAGAGAGGTTTGGATGCAGGATTTCCAACAGATGGAAAGTTTGTTTCGGCAAACGGCAGGCGAATCAGTCTTTTCCCGATTAGTGCCGGGTGAAGCGCTGTGGGACGTCGTGAAGGGCTATTTTCTGCATTATGGTCTGGAAGCACTCTTTGAAAGCACCGATGAGGTACATGCAGGCTTTATCGATACCGGCCGCTTTGCCTTGTGGTGCCAGGTATGGAGCCCACCCAATCCATCAGGCACAGCCTTTGTGGTGCACGGTTACTTTGACCATTTAGGCCTTTATCGTCACCTGTTAACGCACCTGTTGGCCAAGGGCTGGCGGGTAGTGCTATGGGACCTGCCGGGTCATGGGCTTTCGAGTGGCCCGCGCGCAGAGATTGAAGATTTTGACGACTATCAGCACTGCCTCACCTACATGCAAAACACCCTGATCACGCTAGGCATAGCTCCCAGGCCGTGGTTGGGTGTTGGGCAGAGTACCGGGGGGGCGATTCTTGCAACCGACGCACTCACCCGGCGCGAAGAGGCCGGTTGGGATGGCCTGGTGCTGCTCGCGCCGTTGGTACGCCCTTGGCGGTGGACTCAGGCGAGTTGGATGCACCTTATCGCTAGCCCGTTCTTGAAGGATATTCCGCGTAAATTTCGGCCCAACTCAACCGACGAAGCGTTTACCGAATTTCTGCGTGATCACGACCCACTGCAGCCCGAGCGCTTAAGTGTGGCGTGGGTAAGTGCCATGCGGCGCTGGATGCCACGCCTGCTCGCGCTTGAGCCTGTCGACGTGCCAACATTGATTTTGCAGGGTGAGCAGGATTTAACGGTTGATTGGCAGTGGAACCTGACCGTTTTAGCACAAAAATTTACCGCCGCCGAGATTCACTACCATCCGGAAGCACGCCACCATTTAGTTAACGAAGCAGAGCCGATTCGCGAGGCCTTGTTTAGCGCTATCAATACGTTTATTGACCAGATGCCTGGCGGGCCGCATGAGCCTGTCGAACCCTAAATAGCCTGTTATTAAGGAGCCCAATCGAATGAGCGCAGTACCCAAGGTATTAGTATTTGCTGGAAGCAGTCGCCAGGATTCACACAACAAACAGTTGGCGCGGCTGGTTGCCAAGCGCATTGAGGCATTGGGCGGAGTGGCCACGTTTGTGGATTTGAAAGAGTACCCGTGCCCTCTGTTTGATGAAGATATTGAAACCCAAGGCGTTCCGGAGAACGTGCTGAAACTGCGCGAACTGCTTGCTGATCACCAAGCGCTGTTTATCGCCTCACCGGAATACAACGGCTTTATCACCCCGCTTTTGAAGAACACGCTGGATTGGCTGTCTCGCCCTTATGAAGATACGCCGGGCCTGGCACTTTACTCGGGCAAGTGGGCTGCGCTGGTGTCGGCCTCGCCTGGTGGGTTAGGCGGCATTCGTGCGATGCCGCTGGCCCAACAGTTGCTCGCCAATCTAGGCTTGATCGTACTGCCGCAGCCGATGTCGCTCTCTAAAGCGCACACCGCTTTTGATGAAGCGGGCACGTTTATCGAAGAAGCCAATAGCAAAAAACTGGATGCGCTCTGCCAGCGGCTGGTGGATATGCTGGCGTGTACGCGTCGTTAAAACTGCATCGCGAAGCGCCTTAAGGGGCACTTTGATGGCGGGGCCTGGCGTGGGGCCGTTGCGTCACGCCAGGCTCCCATCTGTGCTACATTGCCCGTGTATTCCTATACTCGACTGATATTGTTTGAACGGATATTAATGCGATATGGTGCAGGGCTTCTTTTTATTGAAAGCGGCTGTTAACCATAGTAATAGTGCCAATATTAAGGCGTGAACCATCATAATAGCGATTGTTACCCCCACCCAGCCCCCGGCGCTATAAAGCGTCGCGGAACATATTGCCCCTAGCGCTCCTCCTCCGTAGTAAAAGAAAAGGTATACACCGCTGGCAAAGTTGACCGGTACTTTACGCACTTGGCTTAGCATTGCCGTCGTTAAAGCTTGCAATAGATAGGTAGCTATTGAGAAGAGAAGTACACTAAAAATGACCAGGTAATAATTCTTCGTCATTAGAAGCATAGAACCCCAAAGCAATGCCAGTAAAATTATAAAGAGCAGCGTCTCGTTCTTAGATGTATACATCGTTGGTACGGTGATAACTGCAATTATTGCAGGTAAACAGGCTAGATAGATAAGCCCTATTTCTCCAGCCGTTTTACTGTAGGGGGGATAAGATAGTGCGATGCCTAAAGCAGTAAAGACCGAGCTTTGTGTAAATAAAATCCCGAAGCCTATGCTGTAGATCATTATAAGCGTTTTATCAGACAGTGCGTGCCTAAGTTGTGTTAAATAAAATGTTTTTTCGTCATCATTGTTAGTCGTTGCGGTAATGGTGTTAACGTGTTTTTCATGCGCCATGATGAGCAAGGCTAAAAGTAGTAGCCCTGCACAGGATATAAAGCCCCACTGCCAGCCCATAGTGTCGATAGCGAAGGCAGGATAAAATCGGCTCAATGTGCTGCCCATGATTGTTCCAGTAACATAGCAGCCAATCCACTTAGTGCGCCTTTCCTTACATTGCGCCTGACCTATTATCGTCATTCCAGACGTCAGGATGCAGGGCAATATGATACCTTGGAAAAAGCGTATGAGAAAAAGAGTTTCCAGTGTTGTACTTATAGCTATACATGCATTAAAGGTTATTAATATATAGATTCCAAAGATGATTGTTTTTCTGGGAGGCAACTTATAGGTTAGTTTGCTGGCAAAGGGGGCGCATAGCATCATGCCAAAGAGGCTAGCCATGCTTAGCCATCCCGCTTGGGATATTTCTACAGCATATCGAGTTGCCAGCCAAGGATAAATAGCTTGAGTTTGGTATAAGTTAAAGAATGCGCTAGATGATGCTAATGTTATAAAAATGCGCATAATTGGAAGCTCTGTTTAGAAGTTTTATTAAGC